>CAZLIO010000230.1:0-4176 GCA_964559025.1 uncultured Pirellulales bacterium
ATTGGCGTATTGATGAGGCCAATAACGCCAATCCCGACAGTCCGTGGACAGGCAAAGTCTGGAGCTTTACGACTGCCAACTTCCTTGTCGTAGACGATTTTGAGTCCTACAACGACCTTGACCCCGCTGACCCCGAAAGCAAAAGGATATTTAATGTGTGGTTGGATGGATACGACGACCCGACAAACGGTTCTCTTGTTGGTTATGAGAGTCCTCCGTTTGCCGAGCAAACTATCGTCCACGGAGGCAACCAGTCGATACCAATTTACTACGACAACAGTGTTGGGTACTCTGAGGCGACTTTGACATTGACTTATCCGCGTGACTGGACCGAGAATGGAATTACCACTTTATCGATTTGGTTCAGGGGCGTTTCGGATAACGCTGCTGAGACGTTGTATGTCGCTCTCAATGGCAGCGCGGTCGTCTCTCATGATAATCCAAATGCAGCGCAGATAGCTACGTGGACCCAATGGAATATCGACCTGCAGGCGTTCGGTGTGAACCTTGCCAATGTCAATACTATTGCCCTTGGATTAGGCAATAAGAACAATCCGGTAGCTGGTGGTTCGGGTACGATGTACTTTGATGATATTCGGCTGTATCCACCCCCGCCGGAACCAGAGCCAGAACCGGTACCATAAGCCGTTTGATTTAGATGGCCCCCATTGCTTCTGCCGTAAGGCATCCTTCGGATTGCGAAACAAGATATGGGGACGCGGTTGACCCCGTAAGATAACGTCGTATTTTTCATATCTAACGGGGTTGATATAGATTTGCGTCAATTCGGGGCTTATACCAATTGATTCAGTATAAACCCCTTTTAAATTTGGTAATTGGTGAGTTGAGGAGACAGGAGACAGGCAAGAAAGGATTATCGAATCCTTCGAAAGTGCTCAGGACAGGTATCGAACAAGGAATGCTGAATGATGAAGGAGCTTAGCCAATTGTGAGGACTGGGAGTTGAAGTGAGTACCTTCGGCCCTTCGGATGTGCCCAGGACAGGCTTTTTTTCGCTTAGGGCAGGCCTGCCTGGGGGCTAAACAAAACGGCATAAAATCCGCGTGAAACGCGGGTTTAAATATAAAAGGAAGGCGTTTGTCAGGTCCTTAAGATAGTTCCTAAATCGTCCATTTCCTTCTTTGCTTCTCTCTTCCTTGCCTTATGCTTTCCCCTTAAGGCCTCTATTTTTGCATTAGCCTTGTCCTGCAATGCGCCGGGCTGACGTCCTTTGTCGATCATTTCCTCGAGGTTGATTATGCCGGTATCATATAGTTTCCAGAGGTGCTCATCAAGAAGCTGCATACCGAGCTTTTTGCCGGTTTGAATGCTGGAATCGATTCGGTAAGTCTTGTTCTCGCGGATAAGATTTGCGATGGCAGGCGTTACAACCATAAACTCATAAGCTGCAATTCTTCCCCTGCCGGTAGCTAAAGGTAAAAGTGCCTGGCTGAGAACGGCTATCAAATTGCTGCTTAACTGAATTCGAATTTGCTCCTGCTGGTCCACGGGAAAGACATCAATCAATCTCGTAATGGTTCCTGCGGCGCTTGTAGTGTGTACTGTGCTGAAGACAAGGTGTCCGGTCTCGGCGGCTCTGACGGCTGATTCGATTGTTTCCAAATCGCGCAATTCACCTACCAGAATCACGTCAGGGTCCATTCTCAAAACGCGTTTTAGGGCCTCGCCAAAGCTGGGGACATCAACGCCGACTTCCCGCTGATTAATAATAGATTTTTTATGTGGGTGATAATATTCTATTGGTTCTTCAACAGTTATAATGTGGCGGTCAAAATTTTCGTTGATGTAGTTTATCATACAAGCAAGTGTGGTTGTCTTGCCACATCCGGTTGGTCCGGTAACCAGGAACATTCCTCTGGGCCTGCGGCACAGAGCGGCACAAATCTTAGGCAAACCTATCTCCTCAAAGGTCATAATACTTGTTGGGATACGCCGCAAGACAATGGAGATATTGCCTTTCTGTCGAAAAACAGAGACGCGAAATCTTGCTACATCGCCATAAGCAAAACCATAGTCGGTACCACCCTCTTCCTGAAGCTCCTGTTGATTTCGGTCAGGTGTGATGCTCTTCATTAAAGCGGTGGTATCATCAGGTTCGAGCACCTTGGTTTCCAGTGACCTGAGCGAGCCATCTACCCTTAATACAGGCGGTCGGCCGGTAACAATATGTAAATCGGAAGCCCCCTGTGCAACACAGGCTTCGAGTAATCTGTCCATATTGACTGTTGCCATTTAAGAATCCTCAATAATATATTTGGTTTAACTGACCGCCACACCTTCGGTCTGGGTTATTCTGACGACCTCAGCCGCTGTGGTTGTTCCTTTGAATATTTTGAGCTTTCCATCTTCCATGAGCGTTCTCATTCCGCTTGCTTTTGCAGCTTTTCTCAACTCGGTAGTAGGAGCCTTTGCAAAGGCCAGCTCTCTTATCTCATTGTTCATTTCAAACATTTCGAATATGGCGATACGTCCTTTGTAGCCGGTATGCTGGCACTGACCACAACCAGCTCCTTTATAAACGGGGTTTTTTTCGAGGTCTTCGGGTGTGATACTCAGTGACTGTAAATGATATGGGTCCGGATTTTCGTCCACCACCTTGCACTTTTTGCAAATGATTCTTACAAGTCTCTGTGCCATAATGGCCTGTATCGAGCTTGCTACAAGAAATGGCTTGACGCCCATATCTATCAGACGTGTAATAGCGCTTGATGCGTCATTTGTGTGCAAAGTGCTGAAAACGAGGTGTCCGGTAAGTGCGGCCTGAATTGCGATATCCGCGACCACGCCGTCACGGATTTCGCCGATGAGTATGATATTCGGGGCCTGTCGCAACATTGCTCTTAGAATTCTGTCAAAGGTCAATTCGATATCTTCTTTGACCTGGCACTGATTCATTCCGTCAAAGTTGTATTCGACGGGGTCTTCGGCGGTGATGATTTTCTTGTCCGGCTTGTTAAGCTCCTGCAAAGCGGCATATAAGGTTGTGGTTTTGCCACTACCGGTGGGGCCTGTAACCAAAAAGATGCCGTTCGGTCTTTTGATTATCTTCTGGAATTGCTCATAATTGTCCTGTTCAAAGCCCAAAGACTCAATACCGACGTTGACGGCATCAGGGCGTAAAATTCGGAGCACTACGCTTGGGCCGTGGTTTCCCGGCAGAGAGGAGACACGGAAATCAATGTCCTGTCCTCCTATCACCCGTTTGATACGGCCGTCCTGTGGCAATCTTTTTTCGGCAATATCCATACCGGAGAGAATTTTGAAGCGTGTAACCAGCGGTGCCTGCATAGTCTTGGGAATATTGTCCCTCTCCATACAGACGCCGTCGACGCGGTATCTTACACGTACCCTATCTTCCATTGGCTCAATGTGTATATCGCTGGCCCTCATGTAATAAGCATTGTCAATTATCAGATTTACCAATCTGATAATAGGCGCGTCATCATCGCCTGCTCCGACCTGTGCCCGGAGTGCTTCAGCCTGTAACTCGTGCCCGACCTCGGCAAGCTCGGCGGCAGTTGCATCGATACTATGCCTTAGTCTGTCGCTTTCTTCCTTTGTTGCCTGGTCGAAGGAATCCTGGATGTAGGAGCGAATCTTCGTAGGGTTCGCAACACTGCAGTCAAGTTCGATATTCAAGCGAAACCGAATTGCGTCCATCATCTCCAGGTCCAGTGGGTCGCTAATGACCACTTTCAATTTGCCGTTGTTCATACCGAGAGGCAGGACATTATGCCTTTTCATAAGCTCCTGTGGAATCAACTTGGCTGCATCCTGGGGAATGGTAGTTTTGTCCAGATCTATGTATTGTAAGTCAAACTGCTTGGCGATTGCCTTGGTGAGAGTATCTTCATCTATCAGGCCAAGTTCAAGCAATATCTGGCCGAGCCGTTTGTTATTTGTCTTGGAAGTCTTAATGGCATTAATGAGAGCCTGCTTTTCTACAAGCCCTGACTTGTAAAGTATTTCACCTAAACGTTTGCGCTGCTTTGCCATATTCTCCTCATAATCCTTCTAATACCGATAATCACTATTATAACATTTCCAATACAGATAGTCAAATATTCAATTTCATTCTGAGCATATTCAGAGCAGTATGTGCCGCTCTAAGGCGTATGAACCGCCTATCGCCCGAGAAGGGGCAGCGTTTTGTAT
>CAZLIO010000230.1:4186-6244 GCA_964559025.1 uncultured Pirellulales bacterium
AAAGGCAACATTTGGTCTCACAGCCATTATCGGAATCTACACTGATATATACCAGTCCTACGGGTTTTTGTTCGGTTCCGCCGGCTGGTCCGGCTATGCCGGTTATGCCAATTGCAAAGTCTGTTTGGGCTTTTTTTCTGGCGCCCTGGGCCATTGCCTGAGCGACCTGTTCGCTGACAGCGCCGTATTTTTGAATCAAATCGGCAGGTACGCCCAGTTCGCCGGTCTTTGCGATGTTGCTGTAAGTAACCCAGCCATGTGTGAAATATCTGCTTGCTCCGGGGATATCGGTCAGCAGCTTGGCTAAGGTGCCGCCTGTGCAGGATTCGGCTACGGCGATAGTCATTTTTTGCCGGGCTAATTTTTCGCCGACCACCTCGGCTAAAGTTTGCTCCCCTGTGCCGTAAACCAGCTCTCCGAGCTTATTCCGCAGCGATTTTTCACTTTCTTCGGCCATTTGATGGGCCTTAACTTTGTCTTTCGCGGTCGCGTTAATTGTCAGGGTGATTATACCATGTTTGGCCGTGCAGTTGATCAATGGATTCCTTCCTCTTTGCATAAGCGGGCCGAGTAATTCAGCGATGTTTGATTCCCCTGTTCCGAAACATTTTAGTTTTCGCACTACCACAGCCTGCGTACCGGCGAACCTCTGAAGTTCCGGAAGGACCGATTCGGCAAACATTTGTTTCATTTCCGACGGCACACCGGGTAAAGCAACAAGCAATTTGCCTTTTGCTTCGGCCATAATGCCGGGTGCTGTGCCAAGTGGGTTTGCAAGCGCCTTTGCACCGGCAGGTATGTATGCCTGAATCTTATTCCTTTCAGACATTTGCAAATTCCGCTTAGTGAAAAAATTCTGAATCCTGTCCAGAAGCTCAGTTTGCAATTGCAATTCGGCGCCGAGGAACTTCGCGAAGCCCTGGCGGGTCAAATCATCATCGGTCGGGCCCAGCCCGCCGGTAGCCAGAACTATATCAGCATCGGCCGCTGCTAAATTGAATGCACGTACAATCGCATCCGTATCATCGCCGATAGTATAGGAGCTGACAACAGGTATGCCGATTGAAAGCAGTTCGCCACTCAAGTATGCGGCGTTAGTATCTACTGTTTGACCGCTGAGCAGCTCATTGCCGATACTGACAATACTTGCCTTTTTCATAAAGGCCGATTTTAATCCTGAGTACAGCCGGAAACAAGGGAAAATCCCTTCTTGCCATTGCAAAACAGCTTCGCAAGCAAACTGTGCCGTCCACCTCTGTTCTTGGCGGGGTGAGCAGCGAAAGCTCTCGGCGTCCCCTCAAGCGACGTGTTAACGCGGAATGATGCAATTAAATCAGTTGTTCAATCGCGGCTGCAAACTGAGTGAAGTTGTCTTCAACTACGCGCAAAGGCAAATGGACAATTTTCCGTTCAGGAATCTTTAGTATGTCCTTGGCTCCGGAGGTGTCCTCTTTGAAATGTATTGGCTGCATGAAAGGAAGTCCTCTGCAATATAATTGTATTGCACGCTAACTACTGATTATATGGTTTCCGCATAAGACCCCATTATCGTTTCTCTGTCCGTATAACACGCATAGGATACTACACTATAGAAAGAGAATTTACAAGGAAAAAATGCGGGAGAATGTGCAATATGAAGTGCACAGGAGTGAGCGGGCAGGTGTAGTAACTTGTTAAGCGTGTCTTAGTTGATTCAATAGCTTGTCATAATCAGAATGAGAACCAATCCAAAACCAGATTATCTCATTGTTCTGTTGTATGGGAAATCATAGGCCATCAATATCTAACGGTTTTGTCCTTCCTTGTTTGTGCTCTTCAATGGCCTCATCAGCAAGCCCGCTCAAAATATCTTCAGAACTTGCAAATGCTTTTTCCCATTTTTTTTCTGCTGTCAGCTCATACAATAACCGTTTAGCAAGTGCATTTTGTTCAATTTCTGGTAGCTTTGACGCTTCTTCAAACGCCTTTTCCAGAAGTTCTGTCATGTTTCACCTCCAATATATACACGTCTAACTACTGATTATACTATTTCCGCATATCAATAAAATATTATACTAT
>CAZLIO010000231.1:0-6216 GCA_964559025.1 uncultured Pirellulales bacterium
GGAAGGCAGACGGGTGTTTCCTACGATGACAGTGTTGGAAAATCTTCAAATGGGGGCTTACAAACGGAACGATAAAGCAGCGATAAGTAAAGACATTGATATGGTACTTGCACTTTTCACAGAGCTTGAAAAAAGAGTAAGACAAAGAGCCGGTACTCTTTCCACAGGCGAGCAGCAAATGTTGGCCATGGCCAGAGCGCTGATGCTAAAACCGAAGCTGTTACTTGCCGATGAGCCTTCGCTCGGACTATCGCCAAATTACGTCGAGCTGATTTTTGATAAACTTGTAGAAATCAATAAAAACGGTACAAGCATTTTATTGGTGGAACAAAACGCATCAGAAGCCTTGGAGATTGCACACAGGGCTTACGTTTTCAGCATTGGCGAAATTGTTTTGAAAGATACCGGCAAGAATCTGTTGCGTGACGAGAAAGTCAAAAAGGCCTTCCTGGGCGGTTAATGTTGACGAATTGCTACTATCGCTTCGGTCTAAATATAACGGAATAAAGCATGGAAATTTTGCCTGAATGACAAATATTTGCCGGTTTGCCTGATGAAGCTGTGCAGGCTGGATGATGATGGCTCCATTAGGATTTTACCCTTCAATATAACATATCAACTTATAGCATAAGGGTTTACAATAATTTAATGGTACCCTTTAGGTCATTTTTAAGAGAGGGTGTGCCTTGAATGGAATCTCCCTGAGAAAAGGTACTCAACAAGGCTTGTAGTTTGAGTTACTTTTTTCTTGACTTTTCCGTTCAAATGGATATAATTATATTTATAAATGGTTTAACTGGGGTGGTCAGCTTAGCCTTGTATGTAAAGCTTTCCTGCCAAGAGGATAGGGCAAGAATTCAGTAAAGGAGCTTACAAGCTATACCGTAGAGGCTGCTACTTAGGCTCGTTGCCCAAGGCTGGCTCCTGATGCGTATTTGACCTCAAAGGGGGAGGCAGAATGATGGAAAGACATTATGGTTCGATAATAAGAAGGTTGTTGACGCTCATAATGGCGATCTTCTTAGCTGTAACAGTTCTGGGATGTCAAGGTCCAGGTGATGTCAGCATTGCAGCAAAACACCGTAAACTGACGAACATAGTCGAGCGACAGCTTCGGTACGGTCCAATTGCTTTTCCACTGGACTCACAAACAGAAACGTTCCGCCCGGCACCATAGACTGCTGGGCTTACCACTTACTCGTGGGGCCGGATCACCTGCTCTCGCTGTACATTATAGAGGCCCCCTTTCCATTGAAGGGTTGCGGGGCCAAATGCATGAAATACGCGCACTCGATGAGCTTCCTTCAGGTTTTCCCTGTCTATCGCCCGGAGTGTAAATAAAGCTCCCTTAGCATACTCTTGTCCGGCCCATCGGCGTGCATGAAAAGCTGCAAAACCCGGCCCTTCGATTACGAATCCCCATGGCGGCAAGACGACATTTCCTCCCAGTGTCGAAGTTATCTGGGCCTCTGTGGTCCCGAAATTCACAATGACCTGGGTCGCACGCTCACCGTTTCCGTAGGTGGCCTTTCTGAGCTTAAAGTCTTCGGTAAGGTATTCCAGCCGGGTCAGCCGGTCGTGGGCCGTGACCCTGTGGAGAGGTCCTAATACCTCGTGTGTGTTCTTGAGGAATATATCGAGTGGGTGCATACCTTCGGCCCAGCCATTATCGCTGCGGACATAACACGAGCGGTCAGGAAGCCGGCTGTTGCTATTTCCTTCGTCCTTTTCTCTCGGCGATTGCCAGTAAAGGTGGTCGGGGAAAGAGTGGTAGTGCAGCGGACGGGCACAAAGAACGTGATGAGCGACATATTCGGCAGCCTTTTCTGCCGCATAGCCGTACTTGCCATAGCATATTTGACAATCGTGATAGACCATCTCGAAAAAGGGGATGACCGTGGCTCCAAGGTCCTCCGGTTTGAGGTTATGAAAATATCGGCCACTGACAGCCACAAGGCCCTCAAAAAAGTCGCTGTGGGTAAGTGCCCACTCGCGTCCGCATTCACTGCCGAATATTCCAAATTGTTCCCGTGCGTAGTCACTGAGACGAATCTTCCAGGCGATATCATCGTTTCGGTCGATGGGATGGTTTGGGTCATGACATTCACGAGGCCCGACGGCGTACGTCGTATCGATGAAATAACTCCAGGGTGAGAACAGCTTATCAATGGACGGCAGGTTCTGTGGACGTTTGGCCAGCTCTAATTGCTTGGGTGCACAGACCATATATGCTCGTCCGCCGTTCCACCGGCCTCCTGTTATGAGCGAGCCGTCCGGACGCTTTTCGATGAATGCCGGGTCCCAGCTTTTGGCATCGCGATACATATCCTGGACGTTATCATGCAGGCATGCTACGTAGTCCAGGGCTTGAATATGCTCGATGGCATCTGCCAGGCCCTTGTTGCCGCCGCACTCGGGATTAGCCGGTAGATTGTCAGGATGGCGACAGTCATACCCGCCTTCCGTCCAGCCGCCAATCATAAATAGACAACGCTCGATTCCCACGTCTTTTTTCAAGTGCTGAGCGATTTGGGCCGCCTCGTTGAACGTCCAGCGAACTCTGACCGATTCCTCCTTAGTACTGTCCTCGTTCATGCGGCGTGCAAGGCAGGTCCAGAGCTTGGCATTCGAGGCACCAATCATCAGCTCGACATGCGGGTCACGACTAATCTTCTCTCGCAATGTCATTACCAGGCCTTGCTTTTCGGCATAGTGTCTATAGCCTGCGGCTACGGTATTGAAGTCACCTTTGCCTAACGGTATCAGACGCATTGAGTTAGCGCTGCGACGAAGTTCG
The DNA here is from genome assembly GCA_964559025.1 of uncultured Pirellulales bacterium. Lineage (GTDB taxonomy): Bacteria > Planctomycetota > Phycisphaerae > Sedimentisphaerales > Anaerobacaceae > NIOZ-UU13. The sequence continues at coordinate 2,798 of CAZLIO010000231.1, forward strand.
AGCGTCGCCGTAAGCCTTTGGTTATATCTTTTACCGCTGGGCCTGGTGCTTTGAAGCTCCGGGAAGACATAAGCATTGTTCCAGGTTACGATTAGGGCCGAGCCGCCCTTTACAAAGCCGAGCATATTCATGTGGCAGCCTTCATAGTCAGATGTGCCGAATGTCCGCTTAAACTCCTTACCGCTGTTGGCCGGAATCAGCAGCCCCTCGCGAGAAGGAACGATAGCATAACCACCCTCGATGTCGGTGATAGCCAACGCGTCACCCAGCACACGGACACTGTCATCGGTCTTGCCTTCATAACGAAGTTCCAGTGCGTTTCCTTCATCGACAAGGGCAAAAACCACAGTTGTCCCGACTTCGGCGAGTTCAGCCGAATCGTTCTTCTTGTGTAGCCGTACAGAATTCTTGTCCATAGTCTGGATTTTCCGGAAGTTACCCTCAAGCCACGCTGCGGTGCCCGGATTGGCCATCCCTTCGGAGGGCCACTTAGCTCCCGAACGTTTATCCAGCAGGGTCCATCGGCCTGTCGCATCATCAACCTCAACCTTCAGCGAGTGACTTTCTAATCTTACGATGTCGGCTTGAGTGCTCGCAGATATTAACAGTACAAGCAGACAGATTAAAACGGGCTTACCCATAATTATGCTCCTCTTAAGTCAAAACTTATGGCAGTTATATTCTGTATGACTTTCAGCATTAGAGTAGTCTGTCAAATTTGATTTAATAGCTTGGAGGGGTGGCAGCCTCAAGCGCAGTACTCGCTTTCGCGGGCACAAGCCTGGGGATGGCTTCTCCTGTATTGGCCATCCCCAAAGCCTTCGGCTTTGAGGCTGCCACCCATCAAATTAGATGCGGAAACGCACGCTTCTAACAGACGTGTTACAGAATACTACGATTATGAGTACAGCGAAGACAGGGAACGTCCTCTTCGTACCCATCGATTTTTCGATTTCTTTATCTTCCCGGCGTTTTCTTGGCCTTGTTCAATACCACCCTGGCACGGCGAGTTACGTTTCTGTTTTTCGTGGCCTGCATTACCTTCTGCATAGCGTCTGCAACTTCGCCGGGCTTTTGCTCGACTATCTTCTCACCGATAGCTATCGCTGCGAAGCTCGCTTCGTTTCTGGCTGCCGGGTCGTCGAGGTGCGTCATTGCCATCGATAGGGCCTCGGCCGACGGTACTGTGCCCAGCACGCCGAGCAGAAGCTTCTTCTCTTCGTTGCGTTCAATCAGCCCGGCTGCGTTCCTGCACATCGCAAGTTTCTCCCCGGTCGGGAGATTCTCATCTCGAACCAGGCTAATATAGCCTCGCAGGGCCGCGGTTTTTTGAGACGAATTCTGCGAGCCCTTGGCCAACGCGAGCAAGTCGGGCGCCGCGTCTGCGGTTTTCCAAGTGCAAAGCACGCGGATGGCGGCGTCACGGACCTGGGGGTTGGGATCATTGGCCGCCGAGCGTACAGCGTTAAGGGCGTCCGTTCCCCCAATGACGCCGAGGACCCGCAGCAGTGCGTTCTTTTGTTCGGGCCTGGCCTGGACCAGCAGACTGGTAAGCCTGCCGGTGTATAATTGCGGATTATCGGCTTTCATACAAACAGCGCTCAATGCCCGTTCAGCCGCTTCGAGGTCTTGTGAGTCCCTAAAATTCATAAGCAGATTGAGCAGTTCCGGCAATTCGGCGCCACTGCCCAGCTCGCCCACTTTCCTCAGCGCAGCTGGACGAACTTGGGGGTCGGCATCGACAGCGGCTTTCAGCAATGCGGGAATGCTTGTCGTAATTCGCCGACGACCGATGAGCTCGAGTGCGGTGAGCCGTTGGCTGGTCTGGCTGCTATCGAGCATCCTCATCACGGCGGCGTCGGCCTGGGGGCCCGGCAGGGCAGCGAGGCTTTCCTGGGCGGCTTGCGAAATCTCACCGTCGGCATCGTTCAGCAATTCGGCCAGCACGGGCACTGCGGAAGAATGGCCAATTTCCGCCAGAGACCGGATTGCTGCGAGGCGGACGGATTTTTCGCTTTTCCCGGCCAGAGCGAACAGTGCCGGTGACGCCGATGCATCGGCACGCTTGCCGAGTGTCTGGATAACCAGGATTTGATTGTCAGCGGGCAGCCGGCTCAGCTCAGCGGTCAACGCCTGTGTCACTTCGGCGTCCGGTAATTCCTGGGCGGTCTGTACGGCTGCGGAAAACATAATGTAGTCGTCACTTCGCAAATGCTCGCGTAGCAATGCTACGCCGTCTTTGCCGCGGGTTAGGATTGCGCCGCGCAGGGCCCCGCCACGAACCTGGTGCGGGGCGTCCAACTCGCGTAGTTCGTCGTAAATCTCGATGGCCTCATCACGATAGCCTTCGGCGGCAAGCCTTTCAGCGCAGCGTAACAGACCTTCGCATATATCGAGCTGATTCTCAGCAGGAGCATGTTTTAGCCTGTATTTCAGCAATGCGGCCGCGGCGGGATTTCCAATGCTGCCGAGCGCCCTGGCTGCCGCCCGGGCCACTTCCTTATCAGGATCGCTCGACAGTTTGGCGAGGGTTGAAACTGCCACAGCATCACGGCGTACGCCGATGCTGCCGATTACACCGACCAGCGGCCGGCCTTTGAGTTTGCCGAGCGCATCGCGCAAGGCCTCGTCCACAGCCGGGTCGGGGATAGGCTCCAGCCCGTAGCGGGCCATGTGCGAGAGTTTTTCGTCGCCGAGCAGCGCGGCCAGCGGCGCGACGGCGTCTTTGGTGCCGACGAGAGCCAGCAGACGGCAGGCATCGGCCTTTTCTTTGTGTGGTGCGTCGGATTTGAGCACGGCAATAAGTTTGTCCACCTGCTGCTTAGTCGCCGGTACGACGGTTTGTCCGAACGACTGCATCGCAAAGGCAAGCAGCAGGGCAATGATAAGCGTATAGTTTATTTTTGACTTTGACATAGCTTGGTCTCCTTCCGGGTTTATATAATCCACGGCTCACGCATCGCGCGCGAGCGCAGACGATTGGCTTCGGGGTCGTTGATGAATTCCTCTTTGACGGGGTCGTAACGCATGTCGCGTTTGAGCCACATACAGATATTGGCCGCGTGCACCGTAGTCATGGTCCGGTGCATCATTACCGGATTGGACACGGTCTGGCGGCGTGACTTTACGCAGTCTAAGAAATTTCGCACGTGGCTCATCGGGCGCTGTGTGCGGGCCACATAGTCATAAACGAGCTTCCTGAAGTCGTCCATCCAGGCTGGTTTTGAAACATCCGGTTTTGAATAACCATCGGCTATGGCGACCCAGCCTTCAGTGCCCTCGTAGTGGACACCGCAAGAGCCGTGCCAGTATTTGTTATCCATGTCGCGTTCGAGAATCATCTTTATACCGTTGGCAAACCTGGTGACCATTCCGTCGCCGCTCTCGTTTTTCACATATCCGTATTCGATGGCCGAGGT
>CAZLIO010000232.1:0-6173 GCA_964559025.1 uncultured Pirellulales bacterium
CATCAGTGGAGCCAAGGACTTGGTCGGCAAGAGGGTGGGGATACCGGCTGCCGATGTGGTTCAGCTGGATGAGGAGCTCGGACAAACCGTTACCCTGTCCCGCGCCGGAAAGGCCCAGTTGTATCTCGGCTCTGCTGAAGGATTGAGTCAAGGCCCGGCCTGGACCTATCAGGGCAGCGAGCAAAGCGGCATGTTCGGTTCCAGCGTATCGGCGATCGGTGACCTCAACGGCGACGGTTTTGACGATGTCATTGTGGGTGCCTGCCGGGAAAACTTCATGGACGGCAGGGTCTATGTTTATCTGGGAAGCGATTCCGGCCTGGAAACTGCTATCTTCCAGACTATCGAAAGGCCTAATGAAGAAGGATGGTTTGGCTGGGATGCCGTCGGTGTAGGTTATATCAATAATGACGGCTCGCCCGACATCATCGTCAGCGCTCCCTATTATGAGAGTTCGCCAAACTATAGGAGCGGCGCGGTATATGCTTATTGCGGCAGCTCCGATGGTTTTGTCTCCGGGCCGCAGTATGTTGAGGCTCCTGGAGAGCAGATGTACGGTCACTTCGGCTGGGATCTGGCTCCTGCCGGTGACGTCAACAATGACGGATACGCTGATTTTCTCGCTCTTGCCGCGGCATCAGCGGGAGAAGGTTTCTTCGGCCAGGCTTTCCTGTACCTGGGTTCGGAAAACGGCGTCTCGCCGATGATCGTTCAGTTCCCTGTCGGCACGGCAATAAGCATCGGCTTCGATGACATTCCCGGTACCTTGGGCGGCGGCGATTTCAACAATGACGGCTTTGACGAGGTCGTGATCGGCGACTGGGCCCGTTTTGACCAGGATTGGGATACCGGCCAGCGTCGTCCGGGAACACTGGCCATCTATGACGGCAACCCCATGGACTATCCGGCGCCGACCATCGCCAGTGCCGATATTCTGCATACCTACCAGACTGCCGGGACCTTTACCCTGGCTGCCAGCGTTGCCGGCGTTGACGGGACCCGTTCCATCGGCGGCACCTCCGACACCATCCACGGCGATCCCGTCGCCGACGACGATACCGTGGTCACCGACGAAGATACCGTGCTGGAGTTCACTACTGCTGAGCTCCTGGGTAATGATGGGGATCCCGATATCAGCGATGTCCTCGGCATTATCGGTATCGATACTACCGGCCTGCAGGGAGAGTTGGCCTTCGACTACCTATACCGCAATTATTCCTACGATCCCAGCGGTTTGTTTGATTATCTTGCCCCCAATGAACAGAACGGTGACGACAACTTCTTTACCTATACCATAGGCGACGGCACCGGCGGCACCGATACTGCCAGAGTCGATATCATCATTGAAGGCGTCAATGACTGGCCTACGGCCAATGCTGACGATTTGTCTACCGATGAGGAGACCGCGATCACCTTTACCGCTCAAGATCTGCTTGGCAATGACAGCGATCCCGACCTCAACGATACCCTTACGATCACTGATGTCTATACCATGAACACCGTAGGGCTGTTGACCGACCACGGCGACGGCACCTACACCTACGACCCCAACGGCATGTTCGAGCATCTGCAGCCGGGACAGACCGGTTCCGACATGTTCGAGTATTTCATAAGCGATTCCTACGGCGGGACCAGCACGGCGATGGTGTCTATCGAGATAAAACCGGTTATCCCGGAGCTGAAGGATTGGCGGCTGTACGACGACAATGGCTTCAGCGATTCCGATAAACTGACCAACGACGCCACCCCGATCCTGCTGTTCCTGTTCTCTGATCAGGTTTTCGGTGACGACAGTGATGTCACCATAACCGATCCCCTGGGCAAGAGGGTCTCGCCCGATGTCATCGACGGCTGGGGCAGTGAGGCTTTGTTCATCGTGTTCGAGCATGCCTTGACCCGCGAGGGTACCTATAGAGTAACCCTGAACGCCAGCCCCGACGGCGGCATCCACGACCAGGCCGGGAATCCTTTTAATCAGGGCGTCGATGTTAACGTGTATTTCTTCCTCGATTTCACCCAGCCCATCGTCACCGTCGAATCTCTTCTGACCAGTGATCCCAGTCCGCGGCTGACCGGTAAGGTGAACGATCAGGGCGCCGGCGTTGAGGTCACGGTCGCCGGTGTTACCTATACCGCGACCATGAATCAAGAGGGCACCTGGGAGTTACCCGCCGGCACTATAGACCCGGCTTTGACCGACGGCGTCTACGATGTTATCGCTACTGCCACCGACCCGGCCGGCAATGTCGCCACCGATACTACCGAAGACGAACTGACGGTGGATATCACCGCTCCGGTGGTGACTGTCGATTTCCTCGAGGCCGACGATTCTACCCCTGCTCTTACCGGTACCGTGGATGATCCCGCGGCCGAAATAGAGGTTGTCGTCAATGAGCGGACCTACACCGCCATCAATAACGGCGACGGCACCTGGACCTTGCCCGATGACACCATCAGCCCGGCACTGGCTATCGCCACCTACGATGTCGCCGTGACCGCCACTGACCCGGCAGGTAATGAGGGCAGTGACATCACGATCGATGAGCTGATCATCCTGTCTGATCAGCCGCTGCTTCTCATTACCGGGACTGCTCCGGTCGACTGCGGCGTTAGGGCTTCCTTCAATTATCAGCTTAACCTGAGCCAGCTCAATCTTTATGATACCTTCGCCGGAGAATACGGTGAGGCTGACCTCACTCTGGTGGGGGAGAATACCGGTCCGGTGCGTGGTTCTCTTGTTTACGATCCCGAGACCCGGAGCGTGACCTTTGTCAGGACCGGCGGCCCCTTGGTACCTGATACCTACACCCTGACGCTGCGCGGCGCCGCAGACGGGTTCACCGACAGCCAGGGGAATCCCTTGGACGGGGACGGCGACGCCACTCCCGGCGGCGATTATGTGACCACGTTCGTGGTGGAAGCGAACGATGCCCGGCTGGTATCCCTGCCCGATTTCACCCGTGGCCCCGGCCAGGCGGTCAATATCCCGGCAACCGCCACCGGCATTCCCATAACTATCAGCGACGGGACCGATGTCCAGTCGGTTGATTTCGTATTCGAGTACGATCCAGATCTTCTTGACGTGAGCCGGATCGTGCGCGGCAGCGCCGTGCCCAGCGAGTGGCGGGTGGTGTATGACCTGAGTACCCCGGGACGGATACCTGTGACCTTCTACGGGACCACGACCACCATGCCTGCCGGTACTGTCCGGATGCTCGATATCGAGGCTGCGATCCCCGATGACGCCCCTTACGCCGCGACCGGTCTCCTTAAGCTCAGCAATCTTCAACTCAACGAGGGCGCCATCCCCGCGCAGGCGGACGGAGGAGTCCAGGTGGTCGCCTACATCGGCGACGTTACCGGTAATTACTCCTACAGCGGCCTCGATGCTTCCTACATCGCCCGTGTGTCGGTCGGGCTGGGCAACGGTTTTGGCGCGGCCTATCGCTTAAAGGATCCCGTCTTGGTGGGTGACGTGAGCGGTAACGGACTCCTGACCGGCCTTGATGCTTCCTATATTGCCCGAAAATCGGTAGGCTTAGATATCCCGGCCATCCCCGATCTGCCGGGAGTCCTTCAAGGGCCTATTGTCAGCGGCCCCGATCCGCTCTTGAGCATTCCCGATCTTACCACCTCTCCCGGCGATACGTTCGCGCTACCTGTTTTATTAGATATGACCGTCGATAATCTGGGCGGCGAGGAGCTCGAGGCCGGATATATCGTCCTGCAGTTCGATCCCGCGGTTCTTACCCTTGATCAGATCGTTGCCGGCGAACTGATAGACAACGCCGATTGGGATGTGCAGGCCAATATCGATAATGCGACCGGATTGGCCAGGATAACCTTCTTTACCTTCGGACCGACGGTCGGGAGCAGCGCCCAGGGTGCTGTGCTCGAAATGGATTTCACTGTGCTGGTGACCGCGCCGATTGGTCCTACTGCCCTGGACATGGTCGAATCGTTGTGGCTCGAAGGTGTGGAATACAAAACCGAGCTTAACGAAGGATTGTTGGCGCTTACTATTGACGATGGTGTAGTGACTATCGAGGCTCCCAACGAATCGCCGGTGGCCGGTAATGATGAGCTGACCACAACTGAAGATGAGCCACTGATCATTTCGTTTGCCGAGCTCCTTGACAATGACAGTGACCCTGACCTTACCGATACCCTCAGCATTACTGAGGTTATACCTTCCGCTGACACCACAAAAGGAACCCTGACCGATAACGTCGATCAGACCTACACCTATGATCCCCGGGGATGCTTTGACCAGCTTTCTGAAGGAGAAACTGATACCTACACGTTTACCTATACCGTCGATGACGGCAGGGGCGGTCAGGACACAGCCGAAGTAACGATTACCATCACCGGCGTGAACGACGCCCCCGAGATCACCGCCCTGACCACGTATCCGGAACCGCTCGACGAAGACGGTACGCTGACGCTTGAAGGCGAGTTCGCCGACCCGGATTCCAGCGAAGCCTTTGTCGTGACCGTAGTCGATTGGGGTGACGGCTCGGCTCCAGAGATACAGATCCGCCCGCCGGGAAGCACCGATTTCAGCTTCACCCATCGGTATTTCGATGATGTTCCCAGCGATACGCCTTCGGATTTCTATACCATCACGGTGACGCTAGAGGACGATGACCTGGGCAGCGATACCGAGGATGTCGGTGTCACTGTTATCAATATCGCCCCGACACTCAGCGGAGTGAGCGCAACCGATGCCGATGAGGGATCGCTCAGCACCTTGACCGGCACGATCAGCGATACCGGCACCCAGGATACCTTTACCTTGAGCGTAGATTGGGATGACGGCACCCCGGTCGATTTCTTTAGCTATCCTGCTGGTACTACGGTGTTTAGCGAAACACACACCTATGCCGATGACGGTAATTACACCATTACCCTGACGCTCACCGACGATGATCTCGGTGCCGATAGCGAAACGGCAAGCGTGACGATCACCAACGTCGCTCCTACTGCCGATGCCGGCGGCCCGTATGAGATTGATGAGGGCGATGACTTGGCCCTGTCGGGATCGGGAAGCGATGCCGGCCCGGAGGATCTGCCGATCTTAGTTTTCGAGTGGGATTTCGATCTTGATGGCATGTACGATGACGGCGTCGGGGCGAACACGATGGTACCGTGGGCCACGCTCGCTGCCCTGGGCCTTGATGATGACGGTGACTACACCATCGGCCTGCGGGTTTCCGATGATGACACCTTTACTGAAGATACTGCGACGCTGACGATCCTCAACGTCGCGCCGGTGGCTAATGACGACAGCGAAACGACTGATGAAGACAACGCGGTTATCATCGACGTTCTGGATAACGATACTGATGCCGCTGGCGATACGCTGACCGTGAGCTCGGTAAGCGATCCTGCTCACGGCGCGGCGGTGATTAACCTGGACAACACGGTTACCTACACGCCGGATGAGAACTTCCACGGCATCGACAGTTTCGAGTATACGGCCAACGACGGCACGGTTGATTCAAACATGGGGACGGTGACCATAACAGTTACATCGGTTAATGATGCCCCGGTTGCAAATGATGATGCTGACACTGTGGCTGAGGGCGGCACGGTCAACGTCGATGTCGTGGCGAATGACACAGACGTTGATGGAACGATCGATGCGACGACGGTCACTATCGTTACTCCGCCGACTAACGGTATTGTTGCGGTCAATCCTGACGGAACAGTGGACTATACACATGACGATTCTGAGACTTTGAGCGATTCATTCACCTATACGGTCGATGACAATGACGGTGCCACCAGCAACGTGGCTACGGTGAGTATCTCCGTTACATCGGTTAATGATGCCCCGGTTGCAAATGATGATGCTGACACTGTGGCTGAGGGCGGCACGGTCAACGTCGATGTCGTGGCGAATGACACAGACGTTGATGGAACGATCGATGCGACGACGGTCACTATCGTTACTCCGCCGACTAACGGTATTGTTGCGGTCAATCCTGACGGAACAGTGGACTATACACATGACGATTCTGAGACTTTGAGCGATTCATTCACCTATACGGTCGATGACAATGACGGTGCCACCAGCAACGTGGCTACGGTGAGTATCTCCGTTACCCCGGTCAACGACGCCCCGGTGGCAGAAAATGATACAGCGACTACCGCAGAAGACACAGCGGTAA
>CAZLIO010000233.1:0-6145 GCA_964559025.1 uncultured Pirellulales bacterium
CAGAGCGTTTTTCCTCTCGCTGATTATGCTTATTCTGCTGCTGCCCTGGCAGAGAATCTTTGGCGGTGTGGTTCTCGGAGCAATATATTCGCCCTATGAGCTGGTGAAGTGGAGTTCTGCTGAAACCCCCCATATATTCGGTATTATCCTTTACTATCTGCGGTTTAGCGGCTACTGGCTGTTAATACTGTTACTGCTTATCTTTTCACAGCTTCGCAGCGGCCGCTGGACAAAGTCGATTCTTCGCCGACTCGAGGTCATATAAGAGTTTCCATTTTGCGATAATTCAGGCACCCTGAAGCGGGAATCTGATAAAATGTGTCCTTTAAAAAAGATGGCTGAAGTGGAACGGCGAAACGATTGATAATTGATTATTTTGTGTCTGTGCCGTTCTCTGTGGTTAATCTCTTTTCATACGATTCCTTGTGGTTCACCCCGCAGGAGATTTATCCTTACTCGATAAAGGGAACAAAAATGGATCGAATTGAACGTATAGGGGTGTCGCTTGATAAAAAGCTGCTTTCGATGTTCGATGGGCTTATTGCCAAGCAGGGCTATCAGAGCCGGTCTGAGGCCATACGTGACCTTGTACGCCGGCAATTAAGTGAAGAGCGTCTCGGTGACCCAAAAGCCAAAGGGGTCGCCGCTGTATTTCTGGTTTACGACCATCACTCGACAAAGCTCACGGACAGGCTGATAGATTTGCAACATTCGCATACTCTGGGTTCGTCCATGCAGGTGATTTCTTCTTTGCACGTTCACTTAGATGAGCACGATTGTCTGGAGGTGATTGTGCTTCGAGGACAGGTCGGCGAAATCAATAAGGTGGCGGAAAGCATATTGAGCATGAAGGGTGTTAAATTAGGGCGCCTCAATGTCGTGGCAACTTAATCTGGGATTCTTTCTTCATAGAATGAATTGACGATTTGCGATTTGCGATTTATAATCACCGTCGAAAATTAACGGGGCGATTAGCTCAGTTGGCTAGAGCGCACGGATCACACCCGTGAGGTCACAGGTTCGAATCCTGTATCGCCCATTAGTATGGGCCGGAGCGGAAAAGACTCACTTATACGATATTTCCAGAAGAATATTTAGAGGCCATACAATACGAGCTCTTAATAAAGACGAAAAACTGGAGAAGAACTATTTGAAAGTACACCGGTAGCTCCTCTTTTTTGCTTTTTTTGCTAAACAAAAAGGGAGTGTTATTCTATGCCGGCTCTCTTTTAATCCACTATTGTTGAACGAGTAGTAACGTGCATCCAATTTTTTTAACAGTACCGGGTTGTTAGTACCGACGACCACCACCGCCGCCGTAACCACCGCCGCCACCGCCGCCGCCACCGCCACGACCACCGCCGCCACGACCACCACCGCCACGACCACCACCGCCACGACCACCACCGCCACGACCACCACCGCGGTCGGTTTTGGGGCGAGCTTCATTGACATTCACAGCGCGGCCCATCAAATCCTTGCCATTCATTTCTTCGATAGCCTTTTGCGCTTCCTGTTTAGAGGGTATTTCCACGAATCCGAACCCCCTGGATTCACCGCTAAATCTATCCTTTATAATGTTGACAGATTCGACTTGGCCAAAAACTTCAAAAGCCTGACGCAAGTCATCTTCGGTTGTCTGGTTTGACAAATTTCCCACATAAATATTCACTTCGATTCCCTCTTTTTAAACCTTAACCTTAATTTTCTCTACCAGCTAACATTCCTGGACTTTCCAAAGTATAAAACTTAACTTATGCAGAGTATAGGACAAAACAGCGCTCTTGGGAAGCTAAAAATATAAAAAAAAAGACGGAATATTGAAATATATTCGCCTATTATGACGCAGTTTCTATTTGTTCCCAGATTGATAGTCTTACCGGCATCAGCCATTATTACCGGCGGATTTTGTGAAAAAATTACCTCTGTCTGAATGTTACTCAAGCTTTTAGGCGTATAAAAAAAATCCTTGGGAAAATGCGTATTTGGTATTACATTATGGGCAAAATTAGGTCCTTACCTTAATAAAGAAGCAGAATTCGACCCGGCAACGCTGGGTTCTGATCCATACCCGCCGGTGGCGGGTCGGAATTTTTTGTAGAGGTGTCTTTGGATAATCCGACAAAAAATCATATCCCGCTGACCAGAATCCAGAAGCTTATCGGCGAAAGGATGTTAAAATCCAAGCTGAGCAAGCCCTGTTTTTACGTTGGTTCAAAGGCGGATATTACCGAGCTTATGGCCATTCGGCCCAAGCTTAGAAAGTCGTTGGGCGTCAAAATAACGACGAATGCCTTCTATATTCGTGCTCTGGGTCTGGCGGTGCAAAAATACCCTCTTGCAATAGGCAGATTTGACGGTGACAAGATAAGGATTGCCGAACGCATTAATGTTGGCTTTGCGGTTAATGCCCCGCAGGGCCTTGTTGTGTCGGTGGTGAAGGATGCCGGGGAAAAAACGTTGCCGGAAATTGCCCGTGAGGAACAATCGCTGACTGATAAAGCACGTGATAATCAATTGACACTTGAGGATATAGAAGGCGAAACTGTAGCGTTGAGCAATCTTGGCGTGTATGGAATCGATTCTTTTTTGGGAATAGTACCGCCGCCGGCCAGCACTATACTGGCCGTAGGTAATGTAATTCCAACGGTGGTCTGCGAAAATGATAAAATAATAGTGCGAAAAATAGTCAGCCTGTCTCTTGCTGTTGACCGGAGAGTTATCAATGAGACCTATGCCGATGAGTTTCTAATTTTCATTAAGGAAGAGCTGCAAAACCCGCAACGGTTGATTTGACGGAAATTCTGAGTCGGAAACCACCCCCAAACAAGTTTGAGGGTGCCACCCTAAATTTTATTGAGTTAGGATGTCGCCCGAGAGACTATTCTACTATCACTGTTTCGTCGGGCTGTATGCCAAGTCGTTCGAATCTTTTAGCACGGCTTTTTTCGTCACCGATGTTAATTTCCCGGGCGAGTTTTCCCACTCTGAGCGCATGCTCTCTGGGAACAACCAACACGCCGTCGCCATCTGCTACTACTAAATCGCCGGGGTAAACAAGGACGCCGGCGCAATTAATCGGAAAGTTGTAGGATTCGGCAATGAGCCTTCCGGGTCGAACTCCGCGGGAGCTGTATCCGTTTTTACAATAGACCGAAATCTTCTTTACCTTAACAAGCTCATCGGTGTCCCTGGCACCGCCATTTGTTACGACTCCTACGACACCTTTTTCCGCCCAGCCGAGACTGTTATTGGAGCCGATAAAACCACATTCGGGGATTCCACCGGCATCGATAACGACGATATCTCCGGGTTTTGCCGCCTCGAGCCAGGCATCGGGAGCCCTTTTATATTGCTGAGATTTGAATTTCTTGAACCCTTCAAGGTCCGGGAACGAGTTTTGTCCGACTCTGACATCAGTAGGCACATGGCGAACGGTAATGGCAAATCCTATTACTCTGTGAGAAAATTTTTCTACATCCCGCCAGAGGGGCCGGATATTTTTGTCCATTAAACCTATGTCCTGCAGGCCAATCAGGTCCATGCCGTCAAGCACATCCGTAACTCGCAAATTCTTATACAGCTCAAGGATTTCTTTTCGGGCCTGTTTGCTGTCATCGAAACTTTTATTCTTTAGCAGCCTGACGCCTTTAGGTATTGTAAGCTTCGGTGCGTTTGATTTTCGCGCTTCTGTGACAGAAATGCCGGATATCAAAATAAGTAATATTAGTGTGATAAGACTGATACATTTAGATTTACATTTAGTTAAGCAATACATAGCGACCTCCTGATAATGGTTAAAAAATTTTTACTTCCTGATTCGCCGGACACAGGTTATACTAAAACCTGCCCAAAAACAATGCAAGTATTTTTTGTTTAAGAACCCGCAGTAAGGAGTGAGAAAAATGAATCGGGATTTTAGAATTGCTTTTGTCTGTGTTGTCACTGCGATAACGTTAATGTTAACGTCCCCGAATGGAAAGGCAGTGAGTTTGTATAAAGTCGAGCCACTCTGGGCGGATGGTGCCCCGGGTGCGAAAGGCGATGAGGACGGCGACAAACCTTCGCTGACGATTTACCTGCCGCCGGATGAAAAAGCGACCGGGGCAGCCGTGGTTATTTGTCCCGGCGGCGGTTACGGACATCTGGCTATGGACCATGAAGGGCATCAAATCGCAAAGTGGCTCAATTCGTTCGGTGTCGCCGGTTTTATCCTCAAGTACCGCCATCGCAACAGCGGTGCCGGTTATGGTCATCCGGCTCCTTTGCAGGACGCCCAGCGAGCACTCAGAATGGTGCGCAGCCGGGCTAAAGAGTGGAACATCAACCCCGGTCGTATCGGGATTCTCGGCTTTTCCGCGGGGGGACATCTGGCATCGAGTGCGGGCACACATTTCAAAAAGCGTTACAGCGAAGCAAAAGACGCAATTGATAAAATCAGTTGCAGGCCTGATTTTATGATACTTATGTATCCGGTCATTTCATTTACCGAATGGTGCGCTCACAGTGGCTCCAGGCGTAATTTGTTGGGTAACAATCCCGACAAAGAGCTTGTTGAAAATCTATCCAATGAAAGACAGGTTACGCCGGAAACCCCGCCTACGTTTTTGGTCCATGCCAATGATGATAAGGGTGTGCCCGCGGAGAACAGTATCTATTTTTACCTTGCTTTGCGAAAAGCCAAGGTCCCGGCTGAGATGCACATCTACGAAAAGGGCGGCCACGGTTTTGGTCTCGGCAAACAGAATACAGCCGAATCAAGTTGGCCGGGCCGCTGTGAAGATTGGATGCGAGGACAGGAACTTTTGGATAAGAAAAAATAAAATTAAGCAAAGATGGTTCTGCGTCTAATTGCCATCTGGCTGCTCAGTCTTTGTTTGTGTCAATTCTGAGGATTGTGTTTCTGAATCAGATTGTGGGATTGATTTGATTTCGATTGGAGGCTGGGTCTGATTTTCGTCAGTATCGTCAAGCTGATTTTCCGGCTCTGGTGACTCTTGTGAATCTGGTTTTGGTAAGGGGACAGAAGAAATCGAGGGCTGGGCTTGATTTTCATCGGTCTCGGCAGGTTGTGTGCTTGGCTGTGGTATCACCTGCGAATCAGGTTGTGGTGATGGGGTAGAGATAGTCGAGAGTTGTTCTTGATTTTCGTCAGTGTCGGCAGGCTGTGTGCTTGTCTGTGAGGGGACCTGTGAATCAGGTTGTGGTAAAGGAATAGAGGGGGCCGGGGTCGGGTCTTGAATTTCACTGATAGTAACAGGCTGCGATGTATCCGGGGGTATCGGTGGCTGGAATTGGGCGTGTATGAGCTCGGCTACCTTTCTATAGTCTTCAGAACCGTGGCAGTTTTGCTCGTACTCAAAAATTGTTTTGCCATAGCTGGGTGCCTCAGCGAGCTTGATATTTCTTCGGATATAAACCGGTAAGATTTGGGCCTGCGCCCAGGGGCAGTTGGTCCCTTGTGCCTTGTCGAGAAATTGCTCGATGTCGGCCCTGACTTCACTTGGGAGCGAGGCCCTGCTGTCGAACATGCAGAGTAAAATCCATTTAACTTTCAAATTGGGGTTGATTCTTTTGTTTACAAGCTCGACGGTCTGCAGCAGTTTCCCAAACCCCCGCAGTGCCAGGAAATGCGGCTGAAGCGGGATGAGGACATCATCAGCGGCAGCAAGGGCGTTGAGGGTAAGCAATCCGAGTGAAGGAGCACAGTCGATAAGGCAATAATCGAATTTATCCTGGCTTAATTGAAGGGCCTCTCGCAGGATGGTTTCTCTGCCGACTACGCTTACCAGCTCGCTTTCGGCGCCAACGAGGTTGATATTTGCGGGCAGCAGCCAAAGATTCGGCCTCATGAGCAGAATTTGCTTTTCAAATTCAACTGACTGAGTGAGGACCTTATAAGAGCCGAACTGGACCATTTGCGGCTCAAGGCCGAGGTGTATTGTCAGATGCGCCTGAGGGTCAAAGTCAATAACGACCACCCTCGAGCCGGCGGCGGCAAGAGCTGCTGCGGTATTGACCACAGTTGTGGTTTTCCCTACGCCCCCTTTCTGGTTTAATACTGCGATGGTTCTCATGGTAAAGAACTCGAAGTGCCTAAAGTGACAGCTTTGCTGTCATTCTGAACGCAGCGCAGCGAAGTGAA
>CAZLIO010000234.1:0-6132 GCA_964559025.1 uncultured Pirellulales bacterium
GCGTAGCGAAACTTGGTTGCTATCGCCACTCTACCCGATCCTACTGTGTCCGCTAATATTCCACTCGAGATTTGCTGCATGTTAAGGTAAGGCAGTAGCATCACGTCTGTTGCTCCATAGAGTTTAAGCAAGGTTCTCTCGTCCACAAAGGTATCGAGAAAAACAACATCATATTTGCCAAAATCCAGACCTGTGAGCTCTTTGACCTTACACCATGTCAAGCCAGATTCGTCCAAGACTTCTGAAAGTGCTTTCTGGTATTTTTGATATTCATCTCCCCCTCCCGCTCTTACAAAATCCGGATGGCATTGGCCTGCGATCAGATACACTATCTTCTTTCTCTGGCTGTCCGTACACGATTCCTGCAGAAACCTTGCATATCCTCTAATGCCGTACTGCACCCCTTTGTCCGGCGAAAGAAGCCCTAACGTTGTGACAAGAAACCGTCCCCGTAATCCAAGCTCGTCCTTGATGGCCAAACGGTCGTACTGGGACGGATGTTGCATCCGTATCCCATGGTCAATATGTTTGAGCTTTGCACTGCCGATTCCATAGACTACGGACCCAAGGATGCCGATAGCACTCTCTGTTGTGACGATAACACCGTCGCAGTAGCGGGCCAGAGCCCGCAAGACCTTCCTTTGGTGCTCATCTGGTTCGTCAAGAATCGTGTGTAGATATGCCAAAGTCAGAAGGCCTTTATCGGAAAATGCTTTGGCCATATTGATGAAATTGGTGCCCCTCCCATTCTCACTATTCTCACTTGGATCTAATCCGTATTCATGCTGCAGCAGAACAACGGTCGGATTAGGGTTCTCGTTTGCCCTTGCGATAACATCCCTTATGGCGCAACGCCATGATTCAGGATTATACTGGTCGATAGTCAGGTCCACGGGGATATTATAAGGCCCATTGTTGTTATCAATCGCTGCAATACGCACGTTTCCTACTTCCCCTGTAAAATGTTCCAGGGCATTGGCCAAATCGCGCGAGAATGTGCCAATTCCACACGTCCTTGGTGGGTATGTGCTGACAATTCGAATATTGTATGGCATGGATAATACTCTCTTGTGTTGCTCCAAATATGTTTAGTGTCGTTGTTTTTCCTGTTTGTTGCTTGAACTGCCAGAATACTTTCTTTTAGGGCTCACTATTTGATTCAAGTGCAACATTGCATTCTGTGCCGGCTTTCCCTCGACTGATGCGTGTTGCTCACAGTGCAGTCAGCATAGTCATTATTCCCATACTGATTCGTCGAAATCGCCCGCTCTGATCCTTTCGAGCGTCTTGCGTGGGAATTTCTGAGCCACAAGGCCGCTCAGGTAAATCTTGCCGTCCAGGATTCGGCGGATTGCATTTATGATTTCCTCCGCTAACTCCTCTTTGGTGATATATCCTCTGGCGCCGGTTTGAAAGGCACGTTTTACATAATACAAATCGTCGCTCATGGAAAAAATTAGAACAGGTAAATTTGGAATCCGTAATCTTATTTTCTCAATAACTTGAATGCCGGTTGTGTTCACCAGTAACATGTCGACAACCGCCAAATCAAATTTCTGCTTTTCAACGGCCTCTAAAGCCTCTTTAACATTTCCGGCTTCGGCACACACCTCAAGGTCAGGTACCTGATTGATAAATTGTGCTAATCCCTGTCGGACCACAGGGTGGTCGTCAACAATCAAGATTCTCTTAATTCCTGGACTGGTTTCGTGTTGCTTTTTCGCTTCGTGCATAAGAGTTGGCCTTCCCATTTTTCAAGAAATTGCGGACAGGTATGACTGTTTGAGTTTTTCAATGACTTTATAAGCTATCCCTCTCTCGTGGCAAAAAACCTTTACACCGTTTTTGCGCAGAGTTTGGTGTATGGCGGGCTCAAAGCTTCCTGCCAGGACGGCGTCTACACTATTTTGCACAAGAACCCGTGCGAATAGTGTTCCCGCCCCATGCCCATGCAGAGCAAGAATAGGATTCTGTACCGTTAAATACTGCATTGTGTCGAGGTCAACAATCAGCAAGTATCCGGAACGCCTGGCCTGTGCTCCCAAGTAGTGTTCGAGAGTTGGCCCCGTTGACATTACTCCAAGTTTCATAAACCAACCTTTCTTACCCAAAAAACCGGATTTTTTATTTTTAACGTCACGTTGATATAATAGCAGGGCTACTGCTTCTTTGAATCGGTGGCAAACCTGTTTTTATTGTAGGTGCTGTTACGCTTTCTTATGAAGGTGATAATACCTACAACACAATCAGGAAAGAAGGTTCGAAGGATGAATAGCTGTCAGAAAAAATAGGAGTTGATCGTATGGTTGCAAATCGTAGCTTAATTACTTCCTGTCGTTGCTGCTTACCCATTTAATGGCATATTGCAGCAATGTAGGGGCGTCAGTTATGTTCAATTTTTCTTTAAGCCGTGCGCGATAAGTTTCAACTGTTTTCACACTCAGATGAAGTCTCTTTGCTATCTGAGAGGCTTTATAGCCAACGCCAATCAGACGGAAAATTTCAAATTCGCGGTCGCTGAGATTTTCGATCGGTGTTTTCGTTGTGGCCGCCTTGTCTCCGGCAATTTTATGCAGGAATTTCTTAGAAATTGTGTCACTAACATATATCTCGCCTTTTAGAACTGTACGAATTGTGTTTGTAATATTTTCAGATACCACTTCTTTCATAAGATAGGCACGGGCACCTGCTCGAAGGGCACGTTCAGCGTATACCGATTCGTCATGAACGGAAAGTACAATAACTGGCAGTTTGGGATATCGATGTTTGATATATTTAGTCAGATCGATACCGTCAGAATCCTTGAGAGAAATATCTACAATGATAACATCGGGTTTTAATTCATTTATGGCTTTAAGGGCCAAGTGGTCGTCTTCGGCATAACCGCATACTATAAGGTCTTTTTCATGATTGATGATTGTCGTGAGCCCCTCTCTTACCACAGGGTGGTCATCAACAATTAAGATTTTTGACTTATTTTCTTCGGCTTTCTTTTGTTTTTTACCGGATAACATAATATTTTTACTTTCAGGTTTTTTTCTTCGGGAATGTGCAGGTTACAATCGTTCCACCTTTATGGCTCCTGTGGACATCAATCCGGCCTCCTATCATACCACTGCGGTATTCCATTATTTTCAATCCGAGGCCTTTCTTCTTGGTTAATACTTTCGGAAAGTCTTTTCCATCGTTTTTGACCGATAAGATATATTTGTCTTTGTCCGAGGTCAATTCTACACTAATGTTCTTTGCTTTACCATGTTTAATCGCATTGGTAATAGCTTCCTGAGCGATACGATAAACCTGTTTGGCTTCAACCGGGTCATTAAATACGACAGGTTCTTCAGACTTAAATTGACACGAGCATCCCAATAGTTTTTCAGTATCAGAGACTAATGTTTGTAATGCCGAGTTTATGCCGCCAGCTTCAAGGTCGATAGGATGAAGTGTTTTGGCAAGGCTGCGCATCTGGGTTATCAGCTCATTGGCAAGTTTTGATAATTTTGCTGCCTCTTTTGCTTCGCCAAGCGATTTATCTTTTAGCTTCAGTTCTAATCCCTTGCTTTTTACAGCAAGACCCGTGAGCATTTGGCCCATACTGTCATGCAGCTCTCGCCCTATCTGCATTCGTTCTTTCTCTTTCACTCCAAGGATTTCTTGTTCAAGGTGTTTGCGCTCAGTGACATTAACAAGACATAGAAGAAGTCCATCTATTTTTCCGTGAAAATCCTTTACCGGATAAAGGGTCCAGTCCCAGTATGTTACGCTACGTTCAGGATGTCCGGCATATACAAATGGCTTTGCGTAAGCAACGTACGGTTCGCCCGTCTCCACCGCACGCTGAAAAATCGCTTCATTCTCCTCATTCGGATAAATGTCAAAATGGTTCTTGCCCATGAAAAACTTTTCATCGCGGCCGTCCGACTCCGCATAAGCACGGTTTACACGGATGAAGTTGAAATCGGTATCCATATAAGCTATACAAAGATGGGTGGTAGAGAACATCTTTTCCACAATCTCGCTTGTTTCCACCAGCACTTCTTCGGTCCTTTTTCGCTCAAAAACTTCTCGCTTTAGCAGTACGTTCGATTTGTTAAGCTCCGCGGTCCTTTCTTCAACTTTTGTTTCCAACTCATCGCGCGCCTTGCGAAGTGCCTCTTTGGCACGCTTGTGCTCTCTCTCCTTTCTATCTCTCTGCAATCTCGCATTTAGGACAGGCGCTATGTGGCCAGCGATAGTTTCCAAGAACTCCCGCTCCTTCTCGCCATAGTCAGTTATTTTGTTGGCGACTTCCAAAAGGCCAATTACATCTCCACCATACATAATGGGTACAACCAGAACCCTTGTTATAGGAATATGTCCCTCGGGTACATGTAGGCCTTCGTTCGCATAAAGACTCCTCTTCTCTGTGAGGGCACGACCCCAGATGCCACCCCATCTCTCACGGGGGAATGTAATTGACTTATCAGGAACCTGGCACTGTTCCCACACATCCCTGGTCATGGAGGGGATAATTAAGACTCCCTGCTCGTCTATGTATCCAAAGATCCCATACTTGCTTTTAATGCACTCCAGAATGACCTGCAATACTTCTCCGTACATCTCGTCGTCGGGAACAGTAAGAAAGATTTCTGCGATCCGGCTCCTTACGCTCAACTGTTGCTTTGACTCCAGCAGCGCCTGCTCGGCCTTCTTTTGATCCGTGATGTCGCGGCCGACACAAAGGATTTCCATAATATTTCCCTGTTCGTCACGAATTGGTTTGTTCGTCCAGACAATCCAGACACGCTCGCCGTTTTTTTGCATATTTTCATTTTCATTGGTTGCATAGCGTTCCGGCTGAAGCCCTATGTCTTTAATCATTCTCACAAGGTTTTGACCTGTGGTGTCGATTTCAGGCACGATTGTACCAACAATATTTTTACCGATAATCTCCTGCTCGGTGTAACCGAAGAACTTCTGGGCGAATTCATTGAAAAACGTAATTCGACCATCCGGTGTTCTGCGAATAATAATACAATCAGCGTTCTCCGCAAGCTGGCGGTATTTACCTTCACTTTCCTGCAAAGTTTGCTCGGTCTGCCGAAGCTTTTCTGTTACATCTCTAAGCACCTTTGCTTGTTTTTTCATGCGTTTTCTAAGCCTTTGGCGACCTATTTCGGGACCCTTTTGCTCTTTTGTATGCGATGTTGAAGCCTCTTTCTCCATTTTCCACATCCCCATCGTAAGAACTTACGAAAAATTAGAGTTAGTCGTATTGATAATTGTAGCGAATGGGCTTAAATTGTCAATGTTGGAAGACCAGAATGATTTTTTAGTCACAAGCCTTCTTACCAAACGACCGGATTTCTACTCCTTCCCTCAATCTCTTCATGAACGCCAAGGTTTCGTCCAGCCTGTGATCGGGGACAATTTCACGTACATTCATCTTGAGGGCTTCAGTTTTGTTATAACCGTATATCCGTTCCGCCCCGAGGTTCCAGAGCTTGAAATTGCCGTCAAAATCCTATACCGTTATGGCATCGTTGGAGTCATGTATGATTGCGGCCAATAAGCGATACTCCTCCGCCCACGGCCCTTGCTCAGCAGTGTCCTCTCTGGCAGACATTTCTCGGATTCCATACAAGAAACACAGACCATCAATTCGACATAAGTCTAACAAAATCAGCCGAGCTGTCAATCCCAATATTCATTTTTTTGAGCTGTCCAACTAACATAGGATTCTCCTGAGGAAGGCCTGAGAGGAGTTTTGGCAGTAGTACCGTAGTGGTTTTCCCCTACAAGAATATGCGTGTTCTGATGTACATAAAAAACAGATATTATCCCGATTTACACATGCTTGGCCTACGTTATTATTAGGCCGTGATTTAAGAGTCCTGAAAATGAGAATTTGCAGAAGCAGATCTCGCTTAGCTTGGTAGACAAGAATTGCAAGGCTCCACAGTTTTGTGGATTAACAATTAAGGGTTTTCTGTTTCAAGAAAGGAAGGCGTATCATGTGAAAGTTACTGATTACAATTACAGCGATGATATTGGTGGCGGGTACCTTAACCCTTTGTTTCGCACAAGGAAGCGGGCTGAGACGCGGAACAATGGGAGAGCAAGGTATGATGATGGGCAAAGAGAAGATGATGG
>CAZLIO010000235.1:0-6129 GCA_964559025.1 uncultured Pirellulales bacterium
AGATCAAGACCGCGCACGTCGATTGCCTTCAGACCTTCACGAACAACGGCGAGATCGCGATGGACCTACTCTTCGAGCACAACACCTGTTTTGATTTCCATCAGATGTGCATGGTGGAGAGTGCGCCGCACCTCGGCAGCGTGCGGGGCTGGACCTTCCGGCACAACATCATCTCGACCAATTCACCGACGATGCGAGGGGGCTGGGGTCCGGACATCATTCAGACGCCCGACGTGACGATCGAGAACTGTACCATCTCGACGGTGAATTGGGCCGCCATCGGCCTGCGGGGCAAGGAATCGACTGGCGGGCTGATCCGCAACAATATCCTTTGCGAGGCGGAGCGGGCCGTCATCCACGGCGACCAGCACTTTTCCGCGGCCAACCCGGTCATCGAGTACAACCTGACGTTCAAGACTGCGCCGCTGGCGGCCGCGACGAATATCAACGGCAAGGACCCGCTCTTTATGGATCCCCAGAAGCGAGATTTCCGCCTGAAGAAGGGCAGCCCGGCCATCGGGGCCGGCAAGGGTGGCGTGACGATCGGAGCCCAGGGGTACCCCAACGTGTATTACGTCGATCCTCGTCACCCGGCCGCCACCGACGAGCCGGCATGGGGCTATCCGGCCGTGCCGCTGGCGAGTCTGGCCAAGGCGTGCGCGATCGCCCAGCCAGGAGAGACGATCGTGCTGCGGGGCGGAATATATCGCGAGGTCTTGGCCCCGAAAAATGATGGCGTGACGGTCCGCGCCATGAAGGGTGAGAAAGTTACGATCAGCGGGGCGGACCTGATCGAAGGCTGGAAACGCGAGGTGGACGGCATTTGGTCGGCGATCCTGGTCGCCGAGCCAAAAAAGCTGCTGCGCGACGGCCAGCCGTGGAGCAAGTTCAGCTATGATAAAGCAGCCAGGCGAATCATGGTGAAATCGGGCGGCGACCCTCGGATGCACGTTTTCGAGACGGTCATGCGGGTGCAGGGTATCGACCTGATCGGCAAGAAGGACGCAAAGATTGAGGAGATCACGGTTGTTGACACACTGAAGGCGGGCGCGGCGAATCCGTGAGGCGGCAGGTGGGATGTCGAATCGGCTGTGCATCGGTTGAGCGGGCTCTGTCCAGAATGTTATTCTCCCATCGGGCGAGCCAATCCTGAGTCAGGTCCGCACTAGCAGCGCCGCGTTCAGAGAAAATCTTGAGCCGGTGTAATATGCAATTCTCTTGGTTTATTTACTGTTCATTCAGAAAAGCTATCATTTGCAGGAAGTTATAGGAACTCATAGACGCCGTAAAGAGTTCCTTCGACGGCGAATCCGCAATCGGTCGCATCCTTGCCCACGATATACAGAGCGTTATCCTTCGTTCTGATCATGAAGCCTTCGGGGCGAATTGCCCCCGTGTCCACAATCTCAGCGGTGTTCTTGCAAGAGCCAACGAAGATTGGGCATTCCGCATCGTGGGCATGGTAGAACTGATCTTCGGTGATGATCGGCAGGGCCGCGCCAGTCGCTTTTTGGATGTAGGCCTGCAGTTCGATCGCTGCTAAAGTAGGTTTCTCGGTCGGTACTACAATGACGGCATTAGGCTGGTGCTGTCTGACCAGCGTGACAGCGTGTGAGGCCTCGCTAATGACCAGGAAGTCCAGCAGGCAACGTGTGAGTTTTGACACACGTCTCAGAGCAACTTTCCATCTTCCAGGATTCATCATATTCTACCGGCCCGCAAGAAACCACGGTCGCGAGGTTGGATCACTCTTCAGGAAGGACAGCAACTGTCTTGCTACCTTTTCCTGTCCCGACCTCGACGGATGGGTCCCGTCAGGCCCCAGCTCGCTCCGAATATATGTCAGACCGTCTTTGCGCCCCTTTACGCCGTCGGCCCAGAGATACGGTCCCCAGGCCAACCAGGCAGACCGGACCGTTCCTTTCGCCGGATCAAAGTTCAACTCGGGCTGCCCGGCGATCTGCCGCGCGATTACCCACTTGACGGCGAAAGCGCTTTCATACGCGTGCGGTTCAGGGTTCAGTGGAGTGACGGCATAACCGGCGTAGATGCGGCTGGACAGATACGCGATCTTCAGATTGGCAAAGCGATCGCTCAGGTTGTGCAGAGTCGCGATGAGGTCCGCTTCGAGTTTCTTGGCTTCTGTCGGGAACGGCTGCGACGGCCCCCCATTTGCCTGCTTGAGCCAGACCACCTGCACCTGCTTCGGTGTAACGCCTGCCGCATTGAGCCGCTTGTCCACCACTTTCCAGAAGTCGGCCTCGGGCTTGGCCGTCACGGCTGCTGTCTGGCCGCCTTGGGCGCCGTCGACAATCAGCAACCGCGGGTTTAGCTCGTCGTCGTCGGCTGAGAGTTGCTGGAAAGCCTGGAATTCCTGCGTGGTGTTCGACATTCCTACGGACAAGAGCACGATCTTTCCCACTTCGTCCTTGCGACCGTCACGGTTCATAGGGACGATCTGGCTCGCGATCGCCAGACCAGCCTGGAGGTGGCCCTGCGGCGGGACGTTTTCCCCGCCCGGGTAAAGTCCGCCTACTTCTGCCTTGTAGGTTCCTGTCTCCAGATCAATCAAGGGAGCCAAGCCCACAGAGTCTCGCGGCGGGTGCGTCTTGCCGTAGTCCCGAAAACGTGTCGCCGCATTTGCCTGGTTCCGCCGCGCCATAACACTCTGTGCAAATCGCCGCTCTTCCAGGGTAATCTGCTCACCGTGGTCGCGCTTGGCCTTGATTTTTGCGAACCTGCGGCTCTCGGTCTCTCGCTGGGACTGTACAGCCAAGGTCCCCGTCGCATCTTGACGAGCGGTGTAGAGTTGGGGGCCAAAATGCTTCCGAATAAACGTCACTGCACGCCGCGCAGCTTCCTGCGTTTCGGGGATCGCCGGACGGCCGAAGTAGAAACCGTGAGGGCCGTTCTCCGGTAGGTAAGCTTCCACCTCCTTGCCAGCCGCGCGGAGTCTTTCCATGTATGCCTCGACAACCGGGATGGGCGAGCTATTGTCGTTGCGTCCATTAATGATCAGCAGCGGGGAGTGGACATTCGCCGCTTCGGTCAACGCCGTCGAGTACCCGTACTTGTCGGCATTATTCGCGATCTTGGCGATCGGCACCCCGTGCTGCTGCTCCAGGGCAGCAATCATCCGCCGCAAGGCGGGGTTGACGGAGGCTCCCTGCCCGATGACCTTGGCCACCTCCGCCAGATCGAGGGCTGCCGGCGCGCAAAGCACGGCCGCGCTAGCATCAGTCCGCGCCACCACACGGGCCAACACGTTGGCGCCGTGGCTGCCACCCAGGAGTGCAACCCGCTGGGGATCGATGGATGGCATGCCGCGGACCTTGCGGATCGCAGCGATAGTGTCGTCCCATTCCACCGGATCCAACTTCGCCCGCGTATTGGGCCGAAAGTCGATGGAAAATACCGCCCAGTCGGCGGCGATGAAATCGGCCGTGGGCGAACGGGTGGACCGGCCCAGCCCGTACGTGGCGCTCCGGGAGTTGCCGCCGCCGTGTAGCATAACTACCACAGGAAATAGGCCCGCGCCGACCGGCTTGCGCAGGTATGCCGCGATAACCGTGCCGCCGGCGCCCTCAAACTCCATCACCTGTCCGCTCGAACCGTCGGGGAACTGCTCTCCGGAGTTATTGAGGAACCACGGCTGCGAGGTCGGGTCTGTCTTGAGGAAATCCAGCAGCAGGCCGGCGACCTTCTGCCTGCCGGCTGCCGATGGGTGCATTCCATCGGCGGCTAGGTCCTCGCGGAGCCATTTGAGACCGTCCTTGCGTCCTTTGACACCGTCGGCCCAGAGATAGGGTCCCCAGGCCAGCCAAGGCGCGCGGACCTGCCCCTTCGCCGGGTCGTAATTCAACTCCGGCTTGGCAGCGATCTGGTCTGCTATCAGCCACTTGACGGAGAACCCGAACTCATAGGACCATGGTTCGGGGTTCCCGCCGACTAAGGAATAGCCTGCATAAATCCGGCTGGACAGATACGCAATCTTCAGGTTGGGAAACCGGCCTTTCGCGGTGTGAAGTATATCGACGAGGTATCTCTGGAGCTTTTTGGCCTCGGCCGGGAAAGGCTGTGAAGGGCCGGGATAGGTTTCCTTGATCCAGAGGGCCTGGACTTGGTTGGGAGTGACGCCCGCCGTCTGAAGCCGCTGGTCGACCACGCTCCAGTAATGCGTCTGAGGGTCGGCGGCCTGATCCGCGGCCTGTCCGCCTTGGGCGCCATCGACGAGCACCAGTTGGGGGTTCAACTGCGTGTCTTGTGCAGCGATCTGCTGGAAGGTTCGGAATTCCATCGTGGTGTTTGATACCCCGATCGACAGCAGCACAATCTTTCCGTGTTCGGCCTTCGATCCGTCCCGGTCCAGAGGGACGATCTGGCTCGTGATCGCCAAACCCGCCTGGAGGTGGCCCTGCGGTGGGATGTTTTCCCCGCCCGGATAAAGTCCACCACTTTCTCCCTTGTGGGTCCCTTTACCCAGATCGGTCAGCGGGACCAGGCCTACGGAGTCGCGCGGCGGGTGCGTCTTAGCGTAGTCTCGGAAACGCGTCGCCGCGCTGGCCTGATTACGCCGCGCCATGACGCGTTGGGCGAATCGCCGCTCTTCCGAGGTTATCTGCTCGCCGCGAGCTCGCTTGGCCTTGATTTGGGAAAGCCTGTTATTCTCGGCCTCTCGCTCGGCCTGGAAGGCAGACACGGTTGAAGCCAGCATCAGGACCGTGAGAATTACTCGAACCAACTTCATCGTTTTCTCCTTTCGTGCCGGGGCCCTTGTGCCCCGGAAGAGTTCCGTCCTGTTTGCCGTCACAGGACTTGCGTTAACTTGCCACAGTCTTCTCTGTAACCTACGGGCCGTGCTATCGCTTTCGCCATCTCGCACGGTTTTACTCCGGCGTGGTCTTCTGGCCGGCGCGTCGCGGTTGTTGGACGGCCGATTGGGCCGCATCCACCCAGGTTTCGAATATCCACGACCGAATCCGCCAGACCGTTGTAGATAAGTGTCGGACCGCGAGAGGCGTGCAGGGCGTAGATCACGGCACCACGGTCTCCAAGAAAACGCAATGAGCGGTAGGGCAGCCCCTGGCACATCGGCTTGGAGTTGTCCCAATAGCCGTCCACACCGTCTATGTTTCCACCTCCCACCAATACACAAGCCCGCAAACGTGGCTCCACTGCGCCGGTCAACGCGAGCACAAAAGAGCCCATGGAGTAGCCCGCCGCGCCAATCCGTTGCCCGTCGACCTCGGGACGCGAGCAGAGGTAAGAAACCGCCTGCATGACATCCGTCATCATCAGTCCCCCCAAACGAGGAGCCAACACGTCATCCCCTTTGAGTCGATCGTGAGTTCGCGTGCCGGATTTGCGGCTTGCATTCCTCTCTCCTTCTCCGGCCTGATCGTACGTCAGCACAGCCGCCCCGGCCCGCGCATAGAGAACGCCGCTGTAGTACGAGTACCAACTGTATTTGTCACCGCCGTGCCCATTGACGACAATGAAACCGGGAATACGGTCGGTAGCAGTCTTCGGTTTTGGCTTGGGCAGATACAAGATCGCCGGGACGCGCGTGCCAAGTTGTGTTGCGTAAGTAACCGCCTCCGACACCACGCCTGGTGCCGGTTCGAAGCGGCGGTGTGTTATAGGATTCAATGGCGTCAGCGGATCCGGCACGAAGAAGTTCTCGCGAATTTCCGCGCGCAACGATTCCCGCTGCTCAGCGGTGAGTTGCTGGGCACGACACAGGCCGTGAGGTAAGAGTATCTCGGCCAACAGTAGAATCAGTAAACGATGCATCATAGACTCGACAAAGAGCGACACAATTCTGCTAATTGGCGATTGTACGTAAACCCTTGTGAATAAACAAGGACGGAATTTTCGGTAGGGACAAAGGACACTGTGCCAATAGAGTTGGTTGAACAGGAACCTTCTAAAACAAATCTGTACGAGCACTCTAAGATAGCTTTTATTTCAAATAGAGATGGAAATAGAGAGATCTATGTCATGAACACTGATGGGAGCGAGCAGAAGAGATTGACAGACAATCCTGCTTCGGATAATAATCCTTGCTGGTCCCCTTTTAAGCGCTAATCACCAATGTGGGAACTCTTCGAAAAGTCACCTCTTTCAGGA
>CAZLIO010000236.1:0-6120 GCA_964559025.1 uncultured Pirellulales bacterium
AACTTCTTTATCAACTGTAACTGATTCAGTATAAGTCCCAGCCGAGACATTGACGATTGCGCTGGAGGCTGCGACGTCAATCCCATTTTGAATACTGCCGCTTGCGGCAACATTAATCTCGGTCCCCTCACCGTTAAGCGTCTGGTTCACACCGAGCGTGATCAGATTGTTCAAGTTAATGATCAGACCGTCGTCGCTTGGAGTGTCATTCTCATTCAAGCTTAGTGTGGTGCTAGTGGTCTGGGTACTGGAATCTACCAGTGCCTCAACATGGATCGCATCTTCAGCCTCGACTATATAGTTTGTGTTCAAAGGGCCAAGAGTGTTGACGATTTCTTGGGCTAATGCCGTGTCGATTGTAACTTCGGAAGGATCGAGGATGACGTATCCTGCCGCACCTTGGGTGCTGCTGGCACTGGTCACACCGCCGATATCGAAGGTGTCGGCGCAGATTCGGATCGTGCCGCCATCACCGCTGCCAGCGGCATCAGCACGGATCACGCTATCGTCGGTAAGTGTAACGTTACCACCATCAATAGTTATTGACCCGCCAGCGTCTCCGCTCGCCTCGATTGTGCCGGTATTGGTAACTTGTCCGCCATCGGCGGTAAGTGTTATCTGTCCGGCTTCGCCGGTCTCAACCGAAGCTGACAATAAGCCTGTATTTGAAATTGCCTGCGAGTAAATATCCCCTGCAGCGAGCACTATTGTCCCGCCGGCAGCATTGACCGTGCCCTCGTTGAGAACACCTGAACCTTTAATTGGGTCAGCCGACTCGGGCAAAGATGGCGCATCCACCTCCAGCACGACATCAGTGCCGGGCTCGCCAAGGAATACTCTGTCTCCGGCTGCCATTACGACGTATCCGGCGGGACAGCTTATGCTGCCGGAGTTGGCAACCTGCCGGCCAATCAGATAGACTTTTTCTGCGGAAATATCACCGCTGTTTATAACGGCCCCGTCACCTCCGGCAAAATTGTATTGTCCGTTTATAAAATCGGAGTTTGTTATATTCAGGCCTGATGCAACTAACTGGTTGACACTAATTCTGGCCCCGGCACCGATGTACACACCTGCCGGATTAACGAAGAAAACCCTCCCATTGGCCAGCAGAGTTCCGTTAATGTTCGTCGGATTTGCCGAGAGTATCCTATTGAGCACGGAGGCACTGCTGCCGGGCTGGATAAACTCAACAATCTCCGGGCGCGCAATATCAAAACTGCTGTAGTTGATGATTGATTTGTCAGAGGCGGTTATAGCGGTATTGTAACCGCTTTGCTGGAATGAAACCTGACCGTTAACGACCTGTGCTCCTTCGGGCCCCGCCAGCGCTACCGAAAGTGACGTGTTGAAAAACATACAGCACGTCAGAAAGTACACGATAGTGCTCTTAAAACAACGTCTTTTCGAAAATTTTCTCGAGAGTTCCATAGTTCCTCCTCATTTATTTTTGAGTAGTTACATTATACATAGTATATATATCCCGCTTACGATTACAGGACAAAACGCTTCGAATTAGAACCGGTATATACAGCTAAAGTTCAATCGGCCGTCGCCTTTATTCGTCTGGTCGGTTCCCCGAAGGGGCCAGCCGTAATATATACCTGCACTAAAGTTATCTCCGAGCTCAGCTATCGTACCCACGCCTAATGAGCAGAGCTCCTGAGTTCCTTGCTCACCCACGAGGGGACTTTTTATTTTAGCTCGGCCAAAATCAATAAAGGCTAATGGTGCCAGTTTCCTTAGCCATGGTTTGTTGTCCTGAGTTTCCTTTGAGCCGGCTTCTGATGTAGCTTCACGATTCTCTAAGGATTCGCTGTGCTTCACGAGGTCAAACTCGTATTGACCGGACATAAGGATACCGCCATCGGCAACAATTTCATCTTCGTCATAACCTCTGACAGAGTAGAATCCTCCAAAGGTCGTCATTTTTGCAGGGACCAGTCTTTCGTTGGATGTTATCAATCGGAAAGAGGCACTGACTCGATTAACTTTGCTGGTCTCGAGATACTGGCTATGGGCAGCGCCAAAGTTGTAAATAGTAAAATCAGGGTCCGCATTCGACCGGGCGTCGTCAAACTCTTCTCTACTGGAACCGCCCATACTCTCAATCCTATTAAATATCAGAGATGTATTTGACATATCATCTGAACGGTGGATATTTACTCCAATCCCCCATAAATCCATATCGACATCGCTTGCTAATCCCAGCGCAGGTGTGACCTTGCTGTTTTCCTGGCTTAGCGAACCGGTGACGTCAACAAACCAGTTATCCATCTGGAAAACATTGTAGCTCAATATGCTTCCGTAGAATGAGCCTCTACCAAGAAAATTAAATGGACCGCCCTGCGGGGTCACGTCAAACTCGCTGTGCCCTCCGTAGAAGTTCAACCGAAGCCGAGGCGTAAGAAGCGGAAAATCATAGGTCCCAAATAATGCGTAGTTCTCCTTTATACCTGAGTCCCATGGAGCTTGATACATGGCAGAAAATCTATCATCTATGCCTGTAAAATTGGTATTAGTAACACCTAATCTCGGACTCCATCGTCTGTCCTTTGTGCCGGAATTATCTACCTGCAAGTACCAATGCCAAGGGTTCGCTTCATAAACGTCGTACGTTAAATTTAAAGCGTTCGGCTCAGCACTTCTTGAGATAACGGCGGAGACATATCTGTCAGGATTAAGGTTGAGCAGCTTGACAAAATCATCCACTTTGTTCTTTTGGATTACCTCGCCTTCCTTTACCGGCGACCAGGATTTAAGTGCCGATTCTTTCAAAAATCCTTTTTCCAGCTCCTGGCGGTCAAAATCATATCTCTCCACCGCAATCTCTGCTATCTTACCTTCCAAAACTTCTACGGGCAGCACATTATCCACTAAAGCTGTTCCCTGAACCGCTTCGACTGGAATATACACATAGATGCCGGCATAACCTTCCTCCTGATATATCGACAGGACATACTTGGTTAAGCCCTGTATGGTTTTCAGTGACACTTCACGTTCCTGGCCCGGAGCTAAAATTACATCATGTAAGACTCGGAAATCATAGACTTGCTCAACGGTCGTGTCGTCTATCTGTTCAGAAATTTTATAAGCAAAAGGCAGCTCTTTCAGCAGCTCTGCTGTTGAGATTGAGTCGTTGCCGCTTATTCGCAGTTCCTTTACCAAAAACCGTTGACTTGTATCCTCGGGAAAAGTCAGCCCGACCAAAGATGTTTTGTCTTCTGCCTTTTTTCGTAGTTTTTCTAAAACCCGTTCTAACTCAGCTTTTCTTTCTTGCTGTATAGAGGTTTGAGCAAGACAGGGTGTCACCAGGAACAAAAATAACGCTACTGTTAAGATCGTTGTTCTTCTCGATAAACTCATGTGTATCCTCCTTAAATCCATAATAATTCCAATCTTTGCCGAAGAGAGAGAAAAACCTCCTGCCTTTCGTTGCTAAGCCTCCTTCCCTCCGGAAAGAAACTAATTTCTCTGCCCTTGCCTTTGCTTCATTAAACACTTGACACAAACGAAATTTACAGAAATAATATTATACAAGATATCTCCCAAAATGCAATATCATTTGACCTCCCATTTAAAATACTATTATCTCAAAAAAAGTGTAAAATGTAAAGAAAAAACCGAAGAAATTGTATTTTTTTCATACAAAGGTCATTTTTTTACTTTAGGGTCCTCATTTTAATACAAACTGAACTTATATCCCTCCATACTGCCTCGTATCTATAAATTCTATTTGCCAAATAAGTTATACGCAAAAATCGCCATGAATTCAATAAAAACTTACAGGGAAAATATCAAAATGTAAGAAAATTCTTAGAGACCACGTGACTTTGGGAGGGTACTTATCGGACGTTTAGCTTAAAAGCTATGCAGAACATAACCAATCAAGTTAAATCCATCACAGAAATAGCCGATATACCAAACGGTTGGAATATCGTTTTTATCTTAGAGCGGCAACTTTATCTCGGGAGGAGTTCAAATGAGCGATACTACCCGCTAATTTTGTCGACCAGCTATAAAGTATGGACAATGTTTGGGATAAAACCAGTGTAGAATCCTTTGGATTTATGTAATTACGGGTATCGTGATTTGCTGAATCCGGTGGGCATGCTTTTTTGGAGGAGTGTGCAAAATGCCAAGCAAACAAACATACATGATTAGGGCCTTAGTCAGAAATCCACATATCTGCACAGATTTTACCTTTAATGAGTGCCCGGCTTGTAACGCTCAGGGTATTATTTGGGAC
Source organism: uncultured Pirellulales bacterium (assembly GCA_964559025.1). GTDB lineage: Bacteria > Planctomycetota > Phycisphaerae > Sedimentisphaerales > Anaerobacaceae > NIOZ-UU13. The sequence goes on from CAZLIO010000236.1 coordinate 4,250, forward strand.
AAAAGAAAACAGCATTGTTTCAAGTGTGGTTTCAATCTACAAAAATATATAGAACAACGAAAGTTGAATTAGTTCTGTCACTCAATCATGCAATCTCTGTCTTTAGGTATTCGACCCTTCTTTCGATGGTCAACTGTCCGTGCATTCAAAATCCCGGCACCTGCCTCAAGGTACATATCCTGACCAGCTCGTTCCTTGAAGAGCTTGCGAGAGCTGCAAGGGACGTCGTAAACGCTGCGGTTTGACGGAGCTCGCTGAAGTCAGGGTGGGGGAATTCAGCGTTTGTTTTTGCGTTGGTCGAGGCGCTCGCCCAGGGGGCGGCGTACGGGGATATCCAGTCCGCCGCCAGCCTCGAGCTCATCGAAGAGCTGCTTCTTCATCGACTCGATACGCTCGCGGTAAGCGGGGACGTTGATTAGGTTGTGTCGCTCGTGCGGATCGGTCCGCAGGTCGTAGAACCCGTCGTGGTCCCATACACCGTGATAGAAGATGTATTTGTATCGCTCGGTGCGAATGGCAAACACCGTCGGCGTGGCGGGGAAGTTCCACTCCCAGTAGTATTCGTAAAGGATGTGGTCGCGCCACCGAATCGACTCGCCGCGCAGCAGCGGCAGGAAGGATCGACCGTCCATTTTTGCCGCCTTCGGCGGCTGCACGCCGGCCGCACCCAACAGCGTCGGGGCGATGTCGATGTTCTGTACCATCTGTGTAACCTTTGTGCCCGGCTTTATCATACCGGGGGCATACGCGAGCATCGGCACGCGGATCGACTCCTCGAACGCGTCCCGCTTGTCGTAGAAACCGTGCTCCCCGAGTGCAAAGCCGTTGTCGCCCATATAGAGCACCAGCGTTGACTTGCTCAGGCCCGTCTCATCCAGGTACTTCAGCACGCGCCCGAGGTTCTCGTCCAGCCCGTGCACGGTCTCGCAGTATCGCAGGTACAGATCGTCGAACGACGGTACGGGGTCATTGTCATATTGTCCGGTTTCCATGTGGTCGATACCGTGGATGCTGTAGCGCCGCTCGCGGACCCAATGCGGCTGCGTCTGATAGTTGCGTTCGGTGTTGGCCATCGTTTCCGGGCGCTTGACCTTGGCCTTTCCGTAGCGGCCTTCGTAGCGTTTGGCGGGCTGGAAGGGGTAGTGGACGGCCTTGTACGACAGATAAAGAAAGAACGGCCGGTTGGTATCTCTACCATCCTTGAGCCATTCCAGCGCCTGGTCTGTCAGCACGTCGGTCGTGTATCCCTTAAACTTCCGGCGCTTGTTATTGATATTGAGCGTCGGATCGAAGTAGGTGCCCTGGCCCTTGAAGCTGGCCCAGTGGTCGAAGCCGGGTCTCGGGGCATCGTGTTCGTGACCCATGTGCCACTTGCCGACGAAGGCCGTCTGATAGCCGGCCTTCTGCAGGTACTGCGGGAAGAACACCGTTCCCTTCGGCGCCAGCCGTTGGTTGTCAACGATGTGATGGTGGTGCATGTACTGTCCGGTGAGTATCGACGCCCGGCTCGGTGAGCACAACGAGGTGCTGACGAACGCGTTGACCAAGTGCGCGCCTTGCTGGGCCATGCGGTCCATGTTCGGTGTCTCCAGGAACGTTGGCGCCTCTTTCATGAATCCCATAAAGTCATAGCGATGGTCGTCACTGAGTACTAAGACAATATTACGCCTTGTTGTCTTTTCGTTCCGAGCAGCCAGCAGATATTGTCCGGCAGTTCCAAAAAAAGCAAACGCGGCCGTACCGCGGCAGGCTGACTTGAGGAAGTTACGCCGGCTGCAGCAAGTCCGTCGTGGATTACTGTGAGCTGTCATGTTTGTTGCCTCCTGCTGATAAGCACACTACACTTCCGTCCCGCAGGGAAGCGAACAGGC
>CAZLIO010000237.1:0-4392 GCA_964559025.1 uncultured Pirellulales bacterium
CTGATTTGTAGAGGACTCTCGACAGATGTAGAGGGCCGAGGACAGAGGACAGACTGCAGAAGACGGACGACAGACGATTGAAGATTGACGATGGACGATTCATCATAGACTAAAGACAACAGAACACAGATTAAAGATTATTGGTTAATTTGAATGGGCCTGCTGGCCCTGGGACCGTGCCACGCTGTGGCTTACGTGAAATGTCTGTTTTTCACCGCTTAGGGGCGGTTTGTGTTAGCCTGCTGGCTAACATATGGGTATTTTAATATAATTACAAACAATGTCAACAAAAAAAAGGCGAAAATTGCCAAAATTTTGCCCACCCTGCTCTTTACCCCTTGAGATAATTTCCATCTATCTCATCGGGGGCCCCACCTGTGGGCGGGGCCATATTTCCCACCACTTTTACTGAATTCTCTCAATAGATTAAAATGTCCAGCCTCTTTCCTCTATTAGATCCGCGAGCCTTATGTGCTCTATCCCATATTTTCTGCATAGGTCGGGAATCTTTGGGCGACCTTGGTCGCCATGCTCTCCCTCGTGAGATATGACGACGGCTGATCTCTGTTTCGCAAGAGCAACAACAAAGGGATCAGCCTTGAGGTCCTTCCCAAGAAACCTCAGATTCCTTTGTTTCATGGTTTCCGAGAGATCCGCAAGCACCAATTTAAGTTCATTTTGAAATTCCTCGTCCAATTCAATGAACATGTCATCGTGGTCTACCGCCTAATCCTTCAGTTCCAGCGGATGCTTTATCTCTTGACGAACATCTTCTGGAGATATTAGCTCCCCCGATTCGATTAGATCTTCGATACGCTCCCAAAATGAAGGAAACGATGCCGGACGGTAATTATCCGTCCATGCATCTATGATTGCCGAACTGTCTATGCAGTAGACTTTTTCCATGATACGAAAAGTGCCGTCTCAACATCACGCAGGCGATCTGCACCAGCGCCAAGGATGTCCGCAGCCCTAAATGAAGTTATCCTTCTGTTTCTCAAAGCCCGGAGAACGAGCGCAGGAAAAAGTCGCCCGTTTCTTATGATCACACGGGTCGGAGTTGATATCTTAGGCTTTCCGCCTGTCTCACGTCCCGGAAATAGATCGTTTCTTTCATTTCGCCATCTTTGGTAGAAAGCCCGCGAGGTCTTTCTGAGGATTAGCAGGCGCCGAAGTATCACTTCCCAGCTTACCCAAAACTTCTTCGCTAGCACCTCCAACTCATCGTCGCTCCAGTCTTCATGTCTCCCATGATTTTGAACAACGTCTGTTCGCAGCAGTGCGTCCGCCGGTACAAGAGTCGAACCTGCGACCCGGTTGCAGAAGACTTCTGTTCGGTCAGTGTGTGACGTAGCCCTAAAAGGATTGTGCAAGTCACATATTCCGCCATCGGCCAGCAGAATATGGGTCAATTCGTGAATAAGGGTGAAACATCTTGCTGTTGGATGATCCTTGCTGTTGATAACGATTACAGGATATGGCTGCTCGGCTATTGAGAAACCACGTGCTTCTTTCGGATCGACGATAAGATTGCGAAGGATGCCAGTTTGAAATACGAGGGCTCCTTCTTGTTCAACTGCCTGCCGCCAGGCATTGAATGCGTCGTACTTTGTTCTCCATTGCATTTGTTGAGTAGTTGATATACCGAGCATTTTGCGTATCTTGAGCGCAATCTTGTCTGGGTCACTAGCAAGGCTGAAACGGTCATGAATAATGGTTGGTTCTTCGTCCAGGTCGGCTATCATTTCGAGGGCTTCCTCTCTCCTGTCCCATGCGAGCCTGATCTCGAATCGAAGAGCGGAAGACATCTCCTCCTTAAACTCATCTGGGATTTTCCGGAAATCCTTGATGCTCTCTGGATCTTCCGGGAGTTCTGGGAGAAAAAAAAGGCCGATGGGGCGCATATATGCCTTTGCAAGCTTCCGCAGTTGCTTTATTGTTGGGTAGGAACCGCCCTCCTCTTCCCACTCTTCGATTCGCGCGGGCGTAGTGCCTGCCCTTTTTGCCGCAGTTGCAACATCAATTCCTGAACTTTTCCTCGCCCAGTGAAGAATACTTCTGTCAATTTCTACGTTGGGAGATCGACTCATAGTCATTCCGATTTAAGAAGAACTACCAAATATACTACTACTCTCACAGATACAATATTAGTAAGGCATTTGATGCGATTTGTAAAGAGGCATTCATAAAACTAATACACTCACAAATTAAATCTACGCCACACCGCATTATAAAAAAAACCCGCCAAACAGTTTCATATCTCTTATCTCCCTTTAACTGCGCTCCCACCTTCGCAGAGGCTTCGGAAGGCAAGCAGGACAGGCTGTGAAGCATATTTCGCTGCACTGTTCAAGATGTCCGCCTCACGCCTTTAGTGAAGTAAAATAACACAAAAGAAGGGAAAAGGCCAGGGAAAAAAGGGAAAAAAGAATATCGAATATCGAATCTGAATGTCCAATGTCGAAGTGAAGGCCTCTTAATTGATTATTGATTATTGATTATTGGTATTTCGATTGATCCCCTGTAACAAAACCAAGATGGCAGCTCTCGGGGACAAGCTCACAAGAATATTTTTTCGATTTGCCAACAAACATTCAAGCCATTCATTGACCCCCTTAGAGTAAACCCCCGATGATAAGACTCGGGGGCAGGCGACACTCTAACGGGGCAAGCACCGAGATTGATTATTTTGGATTGAGATTGACAACGTTAAGGGATAAGCCTATGATACAAAAGTTAATATCAGAGACCAGAAGGATGGCATAAGTTATGGCAAATAAAGGATTTACGCATCTTCATTTGCACAGCCAGTATTCGCTCCTGGATGGGGCCATAGCGTTCGATAAACTATTCAAACGCTGTAAAAAGCTCGATATGGACGCTGTAGCGGTTACGGACCACGGCAATATGTTCGGCGTTATCGAGTTCTATACGAAGGCAATCGCCGCACACGTTAAGCCGATTCTCGGTATCGAGGCTTATGTTGCGCCTCGCAGCAGATTCGACAGGACAAAAACCAGTATAACAGACGCCGCATATCATTTGATATTGCTGGCCCAAAACAATACCGGCTATCACAATCTGCTGAAGCTGGCCAGTGCCGGTTACCTCGAAGGATTTTACTATCGACCAAGGATTGATAAGGAAATTTTAGCCGAACTTAACGAGGGCCTTATATGTACAACGGCCTGCCTGAAAGGTGAAATCCCAGCCGAACTTGTTAGGGGAAACGAAAAGGCAGCACGCTTAGCGGCGGAAAGTTTTCTGAAGATTTTCGGGCCGGATAGGTTCTTCATCGAGATACAACAACACGAAGGAGACAACCCGAATATCCGTGAAGGACTGATAGACCTTGCGAAAAAGATGGGGCTCGGCCTGGTGGCGACAAACGATGTACACTTTCTGGAACAAGACGACCACGAGGCCCACAATTGCCTTTGTGCCATAAGCACCGGCAAGAGGTCTGATGACCCCGACAGAATGATTTATCCGCCGGACGTTTATCTAAAAAGCCCCGACGAAATGCGGCAGCTTTTGGCCGATAATATCGAGGCCTGCGACAATACCATGGCGATTGCCGAGCGCTGCAATATCGAGATCGACTTAAAAAAGCGGCACGCACCGCGCTTTGAGCCTCCGGACAGCTCGACGCCTGAAAAGTTTCTCACTGAACTGTGCTACGAAGGGGCAAAGAAACGATACGGCGAAATTAGCGAGAAGATAAAAGAGAGGCTCGACAGGGAGCTGAATGTAATCGGATCAAAAGGCTTTGCCAGCTATTTTCTTATCGTCTGGGATTTTTGCAAGTACGCACATGAAAATAATATCCCCATAGGCGCCAGGGGAAGCGGCGTAGGTACGGTAGTCGGATACTGCCTGGGATTGTGCGACGTTGACCCCATTCGATACGACCTGCTCTTCGAGCGATTTATGGACCCGCATCGCAACGAGATGCCGGATATCGATATCGATATTTGTCAGGCCCACCGAGCAAAAATCATCGACTACGTCCGCCAAAAATACGGCCACGTCGCGCAGATAATAACTTTCGGGACAATGAAGGCCCGTGCGGTTATCCGTGACATCTGCAGGGTGCTCGGCGTTCCGTTAGTTGAGGCCGACAGGCTGGCCAAGCTTGTTCCGTTCTCGCTCGATATGACGCTCGATAAGGCGCTGAAAACCGAGCCCGAATTAAAACGGGCCTACGACCAAAATGAGCTTACAAGAAAAGTAATTGACATCTGTAAAAGGCTCGAAGGTCTTGCCCGGCACGCATCGGTCCACGCAGCCGGTGTTGTAATTGCCGATGAGCCGTTGACCAACTTTGTGCCCTTGTATAAGGCGCCCAGCTCCGACGACATCATTACCCAGTTCGAAGGGCCGATGGTCGAG
>CAZLIO010000237.1:4402-6111 GCA_964559025.1 uncultured Pirellulales bacterium
AAGGTCGGCCTGTTGAAAATGGACTTTTTAGGACTCAAGACACTCAGCGTAATAGAGCGGGCATGCCAACTGGTCAAAGAAATCCACGGTGTTGACATCGACCTTGAAAAACTTGACCTTACCGACGCGGGGGTTTTTGAGCTGTTTTCGGCCGGCAAAACAAAAGGGATTTTCCAGTTTGAGTCCGGCGGTATGCAGGACCTGCTGATGAAGATGAAGCCGGACCGGATAGAAGACCTGATAGCCGCCAATGCTCTCTATCGGCCGGGACCTATGATACTGATTCCGGATTACATCGACCGAAAACACGGCGCCAAATGGGGCCTGCCGCACCAGATTATGACCGAGGTGCTCGAAGAAACTTACGGCATTATGATATATCAGGAACAGGTAATGCGGATTTGTAATCGGCTCGGCGATATTCCGCTGCGGGAGGCCTATACCCTTATTAAGGCAATAAGCAAAAAGAAGGCCAGAACTATCGCCAAGGAGCGGGAAAGATTTGTAGCCGGCTGTGTCGATAAAGGGCTGACAAAACAGCAGGCCGAGCACATTTTCGAGCTTATCGAACGGTTTGCCGGCTACGGCTTCAACAAGAGCCATTCGACCCGCTACGCCTTTATCGCATACCAGACCGCCTATCTGAAGGCCCATTGGCCTGTTGAGTTTATGGCTGCCCTTTTGACTTACGAAATGGACAACACGGATAAGGTCGTCGATTATATCGCCGAGTGCGGCCAGATGGGCATCGAGGTCCTGGCACCGGATATCAACGAAAGTGGCGTTGATTTTACGCCGCTCTATGTGCAGACGGAGGACGAGCAAAAGGAGGTTGTACGTTTCGGCCTGGCCGCCGTCAAGGGCGTTGGTGGAAAGGCGGTCGAGCAAATTATCGCTGCTCGCCAAAAAGTCGGCAGGTTCGAGAGTCTGTTCCATTTCTGTGAAAATGTGGATTTACGGGCCGCCAACAAGCAGGTTCTCGAGTCGCTTATCAAGGCCGGCGCCTTCGACAAGCTCGGCGGAAACCGGGCACAGATGATGGCCGGGCTTGAGAAGGCAATGGAATTCGGGGCGAGCCTGCAGGCCGACAAGCAAAAAGGGCAGATGAGTTTCTTCGGAAAGATGACCGAGGAAAGTGACTATTCACAGGACCTTAAATGCCTGCCTGACGTTGCACCCTGGGCCGAGCTGCAGATGTTGACTTACGAAAAGCAGGTCCTCGGCTTCTATGTGACCAGCAACCCGCTAAGCCATCACGCTGAGACAATAAATATCTATTCCACGCACAACAGCTCGCAATTGGCCGACGCACCCCAGGACAGACAAATTGTAATCGGCGGAATAATAACAAAGATACGATACAACCTGACAAAGACAGGCCGAAACGCCGGGACAAAAATGGCCGTCTTCGCGCTCGAAGACCTGCAGGGACAGGTTGATGTGGTAATGTTCCCGGATGTGCTGAACACATTCAATAATGTATTGGTCGCTGATACGGTCGTTTTCGTAAAGGGAAAGCTCGATTACAGAAGGGAAAGACCGAATATATTAGCTGTTGAGCTGATAACTCTGGAACAGGTCAGAGAAAAATTAGCTGCCAAGGTCAGAATCCGACTGGATGCCAAAGAAGTTACCAAAGAGAAGGTGGCTATGATAAAAAGCATCTGCCAGCGCCACAGAGGCAGAAGCCCTGTTTATGTCGCGGTAAG
>CAZLIO010000238.1:0-6097 GCA_964559025.1 uncultured Pirellulales bacterium
TTAAGCAATTGACTCAAATCGAAATTCTTTTTAGATACTTCCAGGCTTCTAATCTTGTATTCAACTCAGCAATATGGTTCATCTCTTCCTTGATAATTTCTTCGACCTTGTCCTGTCCGGCCTTTGCAGGGACAAAATTTTTCAGGCCGAGATAGAAAATGATTGAATTCTTTTCGGCCTCGATAGCATATTTGAAAATGTCCTCTGCGGTTTCTTTCTCTTTTAGCTGCTCGCCTGGGTCTTTTTTCAGGTCGAAGATATGGCCGTTAGCAATCGCCTGGAGATACAATGTCATTTCGTTTTCGGGGTCGAAAGTTATCAGGTCCCATTCCTTGTTCGATATCTGTTTTCTCATATCGGCGAAGGTTTCTTCGTGCTCCTTTTCGAACTCGGCAAGGCTCAACAGTATCTGACACAGGTCCTGGTCAGAGAGGGCTTCTGCTGCTCCGCGATAGAACTTTACAGAATTTCTTTCAATCCGTTCTGCTATTTCAAAGACTTCGATTGCGTTAAAAGAGATGCTCATCGTTATTCTCCTTCGGCTGCGGGCGGTGTAAATACTCGTTGTCCTAATTCACGGTCGAGCATAAACATCCCACCCGGGGCGTTTTCCATCATTTTCAATTGCTGCACTACTTCATCAGCGGAGGACTCTTCTTCGACCTGCTCATTGACGAACCACTGCAAAAAGGTGTTTGTGGCATGGTCTTTTTCTTTAATAGCCAAATCCACCAGGTCGTTAATCAGGCCTGTAACTTTTTGTTCATGAACATAAACCGCCTCGAAAACCGCCAATGGCGAATCCCATTCTGTCTCCGGCCCCTCTATCGCCTTAAGTATTATCCTGCCGCCGCGTTCGTTTATGAAGTCATAAATCTTCATCGCGTGTGCCACCTCTTCCTGCGTCTGCACCCTCATCCAGCCGGCAAAGCCATTTAAATTTAGCGACTTAAAATACGACTCCATCGACAGGTAAAGATAAGCCGAATACAGCTCTGCGTTTACCTGCTCATTTAAGGCCTCTTCCATCTTTTTGCTTATCATTTCTTACCCTTTCCACAGTCCGTGAACATTGCAATACTCTCTGGCACCGACAGAATCGGCCTCGACGTTAAATACCGCCTCAGGCGCCATCCCGGGTTCGAGGAACTGCCGATATGCCTTGCCGTCTGCGAGCAGCTCTATCCACTCGATATAGTGCTTTTTTTCCATAGGATGCGGAACGCTGCCGACTTTGACTTTATAGCCGCCATCGACTTTCTCGATTACCGGCACATGCTTTTCTGTCGTTGCGTCAGCGGTTTTTTCATCGAGAAGCTCCATCGGCTTACCGCAGCAGACCAGCTCACCGGCACCGCCGTGAAGCACTTCGACAATATTACCACACACCGCGCATTTGTAAATTTGAAGTTTTTCAGCCATAATAAATCCCTTTCATAATATTGTCATTCCCGCGAAACCTGTCCTGAGCAAAGTCGAAGGAGCGGGAATACAGTTTTTCATTTCTGCATTGTGATTCCAACCTCTTTGTGCTTGGCAAGAATTTCATCAGCGAGCTTCTCAAGCGCAGCAAAATCGTTATCCTTGGGTTCGCCTTTTGCTAATACCGGTTCGAGAATTTCTGCTTTGAAATTTGACATCATAGCTGTCAGCTGCTCGACCATTTTGCCGCCCCAGCCGTAAGAGCCTATGATAGAAGCAAATTTAGTCTTGGGCCTGAGAGCATTCGCCAGAAACGTTGCATAAGCCGCACACGGATGCGGCCCTATCAGAACCGTGGGTGAGCCGATAACCACCGTTGCCGCATCTACCAATGCCATCGCAAGTTTGCCTATATCGACCGTCGAAAGCTCAAACTGCCTTACCGTAATGCCTCTGTCCATCAAGGCCTCGACAAAATATGACACCATTTTGGCCGTGCTGCCGTGCATCGAAACATAAGCCACCACCACCTCATTTTTGACAGTCTCAGAAGCCCAGTCTTTGTAAGCGTCAACGATGAACTCAGGCTTGTTGTGTATCGGCCCGTGACTCGGTGCAATAGTCTCTATATCTAAGTCATCCAGCTTCGCAAGATTGGCATTTATTTGCCGTCTGAACGGCATCATAATCTCAGCGAAATATCGCTTTGCCGATTCATACGTCACCGCCTCATCGTCAACGAACAGACTGCTGGTAGCAAGGTGAGCACCAAAGAAGTCACACGAAAAAAGTATCTTGTCCTCTTTAAGATATGTTCCCATAGTCTCCGGCCAGTGTACCCAGGGAAGATAAACAAACTGCAGAGTCTTGTCGCCTAATGAGAGTGTTTCGCCGTCTTCGACCGTGATAAATTTATCGTCTTCTATGCCGAGCAGGTCAATCAGCATACCCTTGCACTTGGGATTCGTTACTACCTTTGCATCCGAATATACCAGCAAAATATCGGCCACAGACCCGGAATGGTCCTGTTCAGCATGATGCGCAACAACATAGTCAATCTTGTTAATCCCAAGCCTGATAAGGTTGCCTAATAAAACTTCTGTTTTGGCTGGGTCCACCGTATCTAACAATGCTACTTTTTCATTGCCCCGTACTAAATAAGAATTGTAGCTGGTCCCGTCCGGCAGCGGAATAAGCCTGTCGAATAGTCTGGCATCCCAGTCAATCGCCCCTACGGCGTAAACATTTGGCTTTAGCTGTCTCATTTTTCTATTTCTTTTACCGCTTTTAGTGCCGCTTCATAATCAGGTTCATTCGTTAGTTCATCAACTATCTGTATGTAACGAATAACACCTTCTTTGTCTACAACAAATACAGTTCGAGCCAGAAGCCGCAATTCCTTAATAAGAACGCCGAATGCATTACCGAAATCCGCTGTACGATGGTCTGAAAGTGTCTGGACATTTACCACGTTTGCTGAGCCGCACCAGCGCCGCTGTGCAAACGGAAGGTCCATACTGATAGTCAGCACAACTACATTATCTCCCAGCGACGCAGCCTGCTCGTTGAACTTTCTGGTCTGCGTATCACATACCGGAGTATCCAGAGACGGGACTGAGCAGATTACACAAACCTTTCCTCGAAAGCCGGAGAGTCTGACCGGTGTCAAATCATTCGCCAACACCTCTGCATCCGGTGCTTTATCACCGACCTTGACCGGATTACCCACGAGCGTAAGGGGGTTGCCTTTAAAGGTTACAATATCCTTTCTTTCCGTCATAATATTACCCCTTTCTCTTCAATGCTTATGCTCGGCTTCGGCGGCTTTGCCATAATATGATTCGTGGAACTGATTCAATAAAAATCTGAGTTTTTCCACGTTTTTGAGGTCGGTTGTCTGTTTTGTCTGCATAGTATAGACAAGCATCTCGTGTAGCAGCGTGAGATTCTTCACATACGTAATATGTGCCTTGGCATCACCTTCGGGTGGTATTTTTATTCGTTGAGCCATAAAATAATAGGTTATGATATTGCTCATTTCGTCGGCGTGTACGTCCTTATTATTGACCCAGCGCACTATCTGGTTCATATTAGGCTTACTCTCGGCCGAGAGTGTCTCTATCAGCTTCATCGATTTCTCAATCGTCGTAATGTGCTCTGCGATCATACCAAACCGTGCCTCATCGTCGTATATGCCACACGGCACCTGACAGTGTGAATATGCCAATGAGCCAAAGACAATAGCCGACACAAAAACAGCCCCCAATACGATTTTCTTATCAATTCTTCTTTTCATTGTCCGTTCCTTTCCTTTGATTAGTAGTTTGTAGCTTCCAGTTCAAAATGAGCTTGCGGATGTGCACAGGCGGGGCACACATCGGGAGCTTCTGTTCCTTCGTGCACATAGCCACAGTTTCTGCAAACCCATCTTACCGATTTTTCACGCTTGAAAACGACCCCATTGGCTATATTCTTAGCCAAAGCGACGTATCTGTCCTCGTGCCGCTTCTCAGCGACTGCAATATTCCGGAAAACCTCCGCTATTTCATCGAACCCTTCCTTTTCCGCTACCTTGGCGAAGCTCGGATACATCTCGGTCGTCTCGTAATGTTCACCTGCGGCTGCCGCCTTTAGATTTTCGATTGTGCTGCCGATCACGCCGGCCGGAAATGCTGCAGTAATCTCCACCTCGCCGCCCTGCAAGAACTTGAACTCACGCTTGGCGTGCTCTTTTTCCTGGTTGGCCGTCTCTTCGAAAATCGACGATATCTGGATATATCCTTCCTTCCTGGCCTGGCTGGCAAAATATGTGTACCTGTTTCTTGCCTGCGACTCACCTGCAAACGCCGCTAACAAATTCTTTTCTGTCTGACTTCCTTTAATTTCCATTTGCAACCTCTCTTTCTTAAAAATGTTAACGTCTTCTGCAAAAACCTGATTTTCTTAAATAATATATGCCTAACCTCAATTTTGCATAACTCTACCTGTCAGTATTCTTCTACCGTTAGTTGTGGAATATTTGCAAAGTGAGATATATCGCGTGTGACCATGCTGTGTCCCGCTGCCATTGCAGTTGCAGCAATTAACACATCCATATCCCCGGCAGGGCGACCGGGATTTTGAAGGTGTGCTGTTATCTGGCCAAACAGCCAGGCGGATTTATCATTAAATTCCAGGATACCTAAATCCGCAATCAAATCACGTACAACTGCTTCTTCGGCTCCGGGGTCATCGGAATGGGCGATACCAATATATAATTCTGCAATGTTGAAGCGTGTAGTTACAAGTGTTTCATTCCGGTTGACAATTTCACTGAGCTTATCAAGAGCTCTTTTTCTTAGCCTGGCACTTCGCCCGGCCAAATCTATTAATATGGTCGTATCCAGGCAAGCCATTATCTGCTGCGCCTTGAAGGTTTATGGCGATGGTCTATGTGTTTCTCTATGGCCTTTAAGGCCTTGCTGCTCATGCGATTGGTTTCAAGACGTTTCTTAAAGAGCTTTAAATCCAAAGGAGGTTTCACTACTCTTTTGATTACCTGGCTAAAGGACTCTTTATCATTGCGTACGGATTTAAGCCTTCTATACGCCTCCATATCAATTGTAATGGTTTTTGTTGCCATTTTAACCGTCTCCTGCTATATAAGTGTATGTACACACACTATTATAGGAAGCAAGCTGCCCTCAGACAAGATTTATTTAAAGGAGCAAAGAATTTTATAAGCTCCATTTACGTTACCCCTAAGGGCTTTCCGGCCAGACGCCCTCGAAGACTTCCACCGCCGGACCCGTCATATAGAGGCAATTATCTTCCTGGCACCAATTTAAGTTCAGGTCGCCGCCCGGTAAATGTCCGGCGCATATTCGCTCACATCTGCCGGTAAGAGCCGCAGCCACACAGGCGGCACAAGCACCACTGCCACAAGCCATCGTAACGCCGCTGCCTCGCTCCCATGTCCGCATCGTAAATTCTGTTGGCTTATCAATCTGGACGAAATGAACATTGACGCGGTTTGGGAAAAGACTGTTGTTTTCGATGGCAGGGCCAAGTTTTTCAAGTTCTATTAATTCCACATTATCACAGAAAAATATAGCGTGCGGATTACCCATCGATACACATGTCATTAGCAATTCCCGGCCGAGGATTTCGATGGACTGTTCGACAACTTTTTCCCCGGGCAGATTTACTGGTATATCTTTTGGCGTCAGAACCGGTTGGCCCATATTGACACAGACTCTTTGGACCTTGTCCCTATCATCAACCATCAGTCCGACAGTTAAGACACCATTTTCTGTTTCTATATTCAATGAAGCAGAGCATAATGGAGGCTGATCCGGCATAGAAAACAATCCGCCGGTATGGGCCAACTTGTGTTCGTAGGCGTATTTTGCCACGCAGCGGATACCATTTCCGCACATTTCGGCTTCTGAGCCGTCGGCGTTGAAGATACGCATCCGCACGTCGGCTGTTTGCGAGGCGCCGATGAGAATCAAACCATCGGCACCGATTCCTCTGTGCCGGTCGCTGACGATTTGAGCTAATTTTGCGGGGTTCTCAATCTTTTCCTCGAAGCAATTGATATAGACATAGTCATTTCCCAAGCCCTGCATATTAGTAAATCTCATTTTACATCTCATTGCAAAAACCACGTTAAAATATCCATATAAGAACCAAA
>CAZLIO010000239.1:0-6093 GCA_964559025.1 uncultured Pirellulales bacterium
GCTACAAAGCAATGAAAAATTGTCCTTGGAATACATTACTCGGACAAACTCCTAGGATTAAGGAAATGACCGATATTCCTATCGCAGTGCTGACGAATGGTTCATCGTTGTGGTTGCCAGAGGTGAGACGTTCTTTGAGGGCTGCTGACCTGGTCCTCCCATCGCTCGATGCCGGAAGCGATTGCTTGTACCGGTATATCAACAGGCCTCATCCTGATATACCCTTCGACAAAATGCTGGAAGGGTTAGTGAAATTCCGAGACGAATATGCCGGCAAATATTGGCTTGAAATTCTTCTTTTGGGTGGAGTAACCACCGTAGAGACTCAGGTTAATGCTCTTGCTCACGCCATAAAGTTGATTGGTCCGGATAAGGTTCACGTAAATACCGTAAGTCGACCGCCTGTCGAAGATTTTGCTATGGCCGTGCCCCCCGAGCGACTGAAAGAGATAACCTCACAGCTTTCAGAGAAGGCGGAAATAATCGCAGCGAAACCTGGTATTCACGAACAGTGCGAGACCTCGGCTCGCTCGCAGGATATTCTGGCTCTCTTGAGACGTCGACCTTGTTCTGTTGAAGACATTGCACTAGGACTTGGCCTTCACCGAAATGCTGTTGTCAAGTGTATCGAGCAGTTGTGCTCGCAACAACAAGCCCGAGTCGAGCATACAACTCAGGGGTTATTTTGCAAAGCTCTGATTTAATCCTGCCGCGCAGTTCTTTACTATCATGCTCATGTAGATAAGTAACAAACAGATATCGTTGATAAAGGAGAAGTTGTCATGAAAAACTTGGAAAAAACAAGACTTTGGGCTGTCAGACGACACGGCATTGTTGTACTCGTGAGCGTCCTGATTGTGCTGACCTGGACGGCTACCGCTCCGGGACAACTGGGGATGGGTGACAACAAGGGGGTTGCGCAGCAAAGGGTGAAGCCTCGTTTGGTCCGCATTTCAGGCAAGTTGAAGGATATCAAGACTCATCCATGTGAGAACACTACTGGCAAAGCCGAGCTCGGAACTCATCTAATACTCAAGGACAAGCACGGCCAGGAACTTAACATCCATTTGGGACCAGCGCCGTCGGTGTCAGAAGCTATCAAAAGGCTTACGGTTGGCACGAAACTCGATTTACTTGGATTCCGCACCGAGAAGATTCCTCCAAACCACTACGTCGCGAAAACACTGATTCTCGCCAATCATCTCATCCGGCTGCGCAGCTCTGACCTCCGTCCATACTGGTCCAACAACAGACTTGGCGAGGAAATCCCATCTCCCTCTACGGCGACAACTGGAAAGCGAAAAACATCTAAGACCAAGAGCTCTCTTTGTTATTATCCAAGATTCTGGCAGCTTCGCCGTTTTCAAGATGGGCAAAGGCCACGTTGGAGGCGACGCTGTCGTGGAAGGGCTTACTGCCCCCGATGGGAATGGGACAATTGAGAACTATGATGACGCCCGTTCAGTCAACATCAGGCGGTGTCTGAAGTGCGTCTCTGGCCATCACTATGACCATTTCACGATTAGTAGTAAGAGAGGTTCTCCATAGCAAGTTGAATTTTGGATTAGGATTGTTATCTGTTGCGGTGGCTGTGGCATGTCTCGTTGGTTCGCTGACATTGATGAAATTACATGTTGCGCGGACGCAAATGATTCTCGAACACAAAAGGATCGAGACGCAGAAAAAGATGCGAGTTCTGGAAGATGATATCAAGGGATCGATGCGAAAACTTGGATTTAACATCGTTATTCTTCCTAAAGGTCAGAACCTCAGCGATTGGTATGCCGATGATTATGGAGCCAGGTATATGCCTGAGCAATATGTTGTCCGGCTGGCGCAGTCCAAGATTGTTACTGTTGAGCACCTTACGCCAAGACTACGTCAAAAAGTGAAGTGGCCTGAGACGAAATGGGCGGTTATCCTCGTAGGCGTATCGGATAGAGCGGGGAATCCTGCTGTGCATGCCCACGGATTGGCTGTTGATCCAGTTCCCCGGGGAAAAATTGTACTTGGTAACGAAGTGCACCAGGGACTTGGGCTGAATGTTGGTGACAAAATTCGGTTTATAGACAGGGAATTTGTCGTATACAAGTGTTGTAAAGAGTTGGGCACGGAGGAGGATATGACGGTATGGGTGAATCTAAGAGAAGCGCAGGAACTTCTCGATAAAAGGAAATTGATAAACGAAATTCTCGCTTTTGAATGCCGCAGCGCCTGGGCGAATCTGCCAAAAGTCAGGGCCGAAATCACAAGGATACTCCCGGATACAAAGGTGGTTGAGAAATCATCCAATGTCCTTGCAAAGATACACGCATACGTCAAAGTGGAAGATGAAGAAAAGGCCGCTATTGAGAGGGAACGAGACAATATGACTCACCTGAGAACGACGTGGATGCGTTTTGCATCGATTCTGGGTCCGTTAGTGATGGTGATATCTGTAGTGTGGATTACGTTGTTGGCTGCAGGAAACGTACGACGACGGCAAATGGAGATAGGTATACTCCGCACATTGGGTTTCCGTTCACGGCAGATACTCTACATCTTTTTGTCGAGGGCTGTGGTCATGGGCTTCTTTGGAGGTTTTCTCAGATTCTTAGTCGGGAGTTTTCTTGCCAACATTTACCTGGAGCCGGTTGGTGAAGGCAGCTACCGATGGATGTTTACTTTCCACCTGTTTGGGCTGGCGGTGCTTGTTGCGGTCGCCGTCACGGTGGCCGCGAGCTGGATTCCTGCGATGCGTGCTGCCCATCTGGATCCTGCTGTAACTTTGCAGGAAGAATAACCGGACTAACTGGAAAATCATCACGTTATTTGGGAGAAGTCAACTATGAATATTCGACACATACTGACAAAGGAAATACTGTATCGTTGGCGAAATTTTGCCTTAGGGCTCTTCGCTGTTACTGTCGCCGTTGGTTCGCTGACCGGGCGTTGACGTTGTTGAAAGTGCACGAATTTCAAACTCAGAAGATATTGAATGAGAAAGAGGAAGAAACCGAGAAAAAGATGGCGGTTTTGAAAGATGAAATGCGAAAAGCAACGTTGAAACTGAGCTTTAACCTTCTGATTCTTCCAGAAGAGCAGAGCATTAGAGACTTGCATATGAATGGTTGCCCTTCGGAATACATGCCGGAAGAGTATGTTACGCGCTTGGCGGAATCGGGTATTGTTTTGGTTCGTCATTTCTTGCCAACCCTACAGCGAAAAATAAAATGGCCGGAGAAAAAGCGTACGATTACTCTGGTTGGTGCACGTGGTGAAGTCCCAAACCTTCACAAAGATCCGAGGAAGCCGCTTGTTGAGCCGGTTCCACCGGGAACCATAGTGCTTGGCTATGGATTACACCATAGTCTTGGACTGCAAGTTGGTGACAAGGTCAAGCTTCTTGGCAGAGAATTCACCGTTCACAAGTGCTACGAAGAACGGGGCAGTAAAGATGATTTTACAGCATGGATTCATTTGCGTGCGGCACAGGAGCTTCTCAAAAAAGAAGGTATGATCAATGCAATTCTGGCTCTCGAGTGTCTTTGCGGGCAAGTGGAGGGTCTGCTGCCGAAGGTTCGCAACGAGATCGAGCAGATTCTTCCGGGCACACAGGTTATCGAGAAGGGAACCAAGGCTCTTGCAAGAGCTGAGGCCAGAGCACAGGTAGGTCAGGAAGCAAAGGCCGCGGTCGAGAGGGAAAAACAGCACCGGGATGAGATGAGATCTGAACGTGAACTTTTTGCGGCAATACTTGTCCCCTTGGTTATGGTAGCCTGTGCTATGTGGATTGGTTTGCTGGGATTTAACAATGTCCGCGATCGTAAGACTGAAATTGCGATCCAACGAGCAATGGGTTTTCGAGCAAGGCAGATCATGTTTCTATTTCTGTCGAAGTTTCTAATCATTGGATTGCTTGGAGGGGCGATAGGGATTTTTGCCGGTCTTGGCTTTGGCAGATGGCTTGGTATTGCGATGGAAGGAGACATCGTAGGAATTGCTACTGGAACACCGTTTGATCCTGGCCAATTATTGCTGGCCCTGATTACAGCGCCCGTATTAACTGTCATATCCGGCTGGATCCCTGTGATGATTGCTGCCCAACAGGACCCCGCTGTAGTGCTCAGGGAAAAATGAGGTTTGTAGTGCTTAAAGTAGAGAATATCACAAAGATATACCATACGCCGAACAAACAGGTCAGAGCACTGGATGAGGTCTCATTACATGTGAACTCAGGTGAATTTGTGGTCGTGGAAGGGCCAAGCGGAAGCGGGAAATCCACGTTGCTCCTCACGGCAGGCTCCCTGCTTACACCGGATGAAGGCCAAATCCTGATCGACGGCAAGAATCCGTATGCTCTGTCCAGTAATAAAAGGGCGAAATTCAGGGCCGAGAAAATAGGGTTTGTTTTTCAGCAGTTTCACTTGATACCTTACCTGAGTATTCTCGAGAATATTCTAACACCATCGATCTTGACGAAGGGAGAAAACACTCACGAGGACGCCATGCAGCTCATCGGACGTTTTGGTCTAACTGAACGTGTACATCACGTTCTGGCTGAACTAAGCACGGGTGAGCGGCAACGTACAGCTCTGGTACGTGCGTTCATTAATTCCCCAAATCTTATCCTTGCTGATGAGCCGACCGGAAATCTCGACAGGGAAAACGCAAAGATTGTAATTGAATCTTTGGTAGAATTTGCAAACACAGGTGGTTCGGTGTTTCTGGTCACCCACGACACGTCCGCTGCTAAATATACCACGAGGACATTGCATCTTGAGAACGGAAGGATGCGGAATGATTAAGACGATTATCACAGCGCCCTTTTTTCTTACGCCGTGAGTGAGTTCACAGCGAAAAGCCGAACCGCCGAACGCACGACAGTACGAATGGAAGGGAAGCGAAATGACCTTTTGTTCAATTCACGCGCAGCCAGTTCGTATAAAGTTGAAATTTAGTTCTATTTAAAGAGCAAGGAGGAAATAGAAAATGGACTTGAGTGAGAGAGCCATTGACCTACTAAAGAATAATGAAATAGCAAGAAAGATAATCAGGAAATTGTTGGACTCTCAGCATTACCGTTATACTTATATTGAAGGAAAAGATGCCAAAGTGGGGACTGGTGGGGTACTAAGATTTGATGATCACTCAGACAAAGAGGTACACAGTATTGCAAAGGAACTTTGCGATGAAGGCATATTAGATTTTCATATTGGTGTGACCCTCCCTGTCTACTATTTAAGAGGAGAAAGACCGGCGCCTGGAGTTGCGGCTCCGCGAAATGAAGAATTGAGAAAAGCACTTGCTCAATATAAGGTACCCAGTGCATAACAACTACGAAGCACATATTCTTCATATGAAGTCTGAATTCCACCAGAACCAACGTGACTGTGAATTATAGAGGATGTCGGTTACACGGTGATAAGCTATAAATTTCTTTCATGGTTTTCAAATGGATAAGAAGGCAGCGGAACATACCGCCGAGATTCTGAAGGCGATGGCGCATCCGGTCCGGCTACAGATTGTAGAGTTTCTGCAGGCAAAGGAGATGTGTGTCAATGACATTGTGGAGGCGCTGGCCAGAAAACAGGCCATTACAAGTCAGCAGCTTAATATGATGAAAGATAAAGGTATTCTAAACTCCAGACGTGATGGTGCGAGGGTGTACTATCACATAGAGAACAAAAATGTAATCAAGTTACTGCATTGTATTTATGGCCGCTGCAAACGCAAGAGAGATTGAGAAAATTTAAAACGGTCTTCGGTTTACGAACGGTGAAGTCAAGGCTAAGGCGAATTTAGAGGGTGCTGGTGCCGCCAATGCCGTGTTTGTGGATTCGCACGTCGATATTGTCTCAGCGTATCCGCCAGGTAATACATTCAAGCTAAGCTGGCCAAGCGGAGCGCCAATACCGGAATGGTAAGCTTTGGCATTACTGGTAATTCCGCAATTGTCGTTTAAGAAAAATGCTAGTATAGAAGAATGATGGGCTGACAATGGTCGTTCTGCACCGGGCTGACGGTGAGAAACGTCGACTATTTTGCTCAAAATCATACTAAACTCAAACACAGTTCTCGATGGTTTTGCGAGAATAGGTGAGATGGGCGTAT
>CAZLIO010000240.1:0-6080 GCA_964559025.1 uncultured Pirellulales bacterium
AAGGAGGATATGGTTATGTCTGACAAATTGATTCATCTCATTTATTTGATTTTTGTGCTGAGTATAGTTCTGAGCAGCACAGCCAATGCTGTTGACGAAAATCTTGTCGCCTGGTGGAAACTCGACGATGAGGGCACCGGCACTGTGATTGACTCTTCCGGCAACGGCCATCACGGTACGCTGGTAGGAGATGCCCATTTTGTGACTGGGTTGTTCGATGAGGCTTTGGAGTTAGACGGCGATGGCGATTATGTTGTAATAGACGGCTATAAGGGCATTGTTGGCGATGGCACTAACACACCCGCTTTTAGCATAACTGTGTGGATTAGGAAGGAAGGTCCCGTCGGCGGTGACGGTGAAATTGTCGGCTGGGGCAACACCGGCGCCGGTAACAGAATGGAATTCCGGTTTAACGCTGGCAACAACAGGGTACGCATTGAATCCGGCGGCGGCAATGCCCAGAATGACACTGAATTAACCACCGGTCAATGGCACCACGTTGCGATGACGGTACGGGAGAACTCGACGTATGAGAGCGGCGTGACATTTTATTTGGATGGCCAGGATAACACGAGGGTAAATGCCGACCCTGACCCGATACACCCGACCGAGAACTTTGATGTCAAGATTGGACTTCGCTACAATGAAGACAACAGGATATTCACGGGGCTGATTGATGACCTCCGCATCTATGATAAGGTTCTGACGGTGACTGAGGTCGGGGATATAATAGAATTAGGGTACCTGGCAAGTGCCCATAGTCCCGATCCAGCCGACGGCAGCGTATATACCGACACGTGGGCAACCCTTGCGTGGATGGCCGGAGGGCTCTCTGTGTCTCATGACTTGTACTTTGGGACGAGCTTCGACGATGTCAACGCAGGCGCAGAAAACACCTTTGTGGGCAATATAACGGTGAACAGCCAGCCGATTGGTTTTCTTGGGTTCCCGGCGCCGGAGGGTCTGGTTCCGGGCACAACCTACTACTGGCGGGTGGATGAGGTGTATGATGCCCACCCCGACAGCCCATGGCGTGGGGATATCTGGAGCTACCGGGTCCCTTCGATCACTGCATATAATCCGGTTCCCGCAGACGGCGAGGTATTTGAAGACCCTAACCTGGCACTTTCCTGGTCTACGGGCATGAATGCGACTATGCACGCCGTGTACTTTGGGACAGATGCCGGTGAGGTCGACAACGCGGCGGGGGCACCTCCTCACATCGGATCAATGTTTGATCCCGGCTTGCTTAACGCGGATACCACGTACTACTGGCGTGTGGATACGTTCAACGGCGCAGAGTGGATAAAAGGTCCTCTCTGGAACTTTACGACGATGCCCGATATTCCACTCGCGGCCGATCCGAACCTCGTTCTCTGGTACACGTTCAATGAGGGCGCGGGGACCAATGCTCTTGACTGGTCGGGGCATGGGAACCACGGCAAGCTCTTCGGACCCCAGTGGCTTGACTATGGTTGGATCGGCCAGAGCGCGTTGCACTTCGTCGGGGAGGATTCCCCGTATGTGGCCATTAGGAACATGAGCTACAACGACGCACACAACCCGGAGGTAACAGTGTGCGCCTGGATTAGCACAAGCGACCCTAATCATCAGGTGATTGCCTCGTTCGACCGTAACGAGTTCTGGCGTCTGGAAATCAACACCGACATTGCCGATGCACCCGTCAGCGATGGCCAGATTGGCTGGCACGTGATGACCTCCTCTGGAGACCAGCAGGTGGACTACGGAAGTCTCACTCGGGTCGATGACGGGCAATGGCACCATGTCTGTGGTGTCTTCGACAACGGACGGTTGACTATTTACATCGACGGTAACCCCGAACCCTCGGCCGTTGGAGCCCCAACCTTCGGCGACGAAGTTACCCGTTTTGGCTTCATTGGTGTCGGTTCGGAGGCGACCGAGTTCAATGGGATCCAAGGGCCATTCAACAACTTCAACGGTGATATGGACGAGGTTCGCATTTATGACAAGGCACTGACGCAGGCCGAGATCGTAGAGGTGATGAGAGGCGATCCTTTGCTGGCCTGGGACTTGCAACCTCCGAGCGGAATCTTTGACATCGAGAATGTCCCCTCATCACTTGCCTGGAAACCGGGTGACATGGCTTCTCAACACGATGTCTTCTTCGGTACGGACCCAGAAGCTGTCAATAATGCTGACGCGTCCGACACCACCGGTGTATATCGCGGCCGCCAGACCGGCACCACGTATGTATCGCCGGAGGTCTTCGCCTGGGGTCAGTCCTACTACTGGCGCATCGATGAGTTCAATACCGACGGAACTATTACCAAAGGTGGAATCCGGGCTATTATAGTAGCTGGCTTCATTACCATAGATGATTTTGAAAGCTACAACGACCTTAATCCCGATGACCCCGATAGTAACAGGATTTTTAATACATGGTTAGATGGATTTGACGTTCCGACAAACGGCTCTCTCGTTGGTTATGAGAATCCTCCTTTTGCCGAGCAAACTATTGTTAACGGTGGTAGGCAGTCGATGCCGCTTTACTACGACAACAGTGTTGGTTACTCTGAGGCGACTTTGACACTGACCGGCCTGCGTGACTGGACCAAACACAACCTTGATGAATTGTCTTTGTGGTTCCATGGCGACCCGGGCAATGCTGCTGAGACTTTGTATGTTGCTCTCAATGGCAGTGCGGTGGTCACTCACGATAATCCGAACGCAGCGTTGGTAGAGGAATGGACCCAATGGAATATCGACTTGCAGACGTTTACAGACCAGGGCGTGAATCTGGCCAATGTCAACACGATTGCTATTGGTTTGGGCAACAGGAACAATCCACGGGCTGGTGGCTCAGGTACAATATACATTGACGATATTCGTCTGTATCCTCCACCATCGGCGCCTTAAGCTGGGATTTAGCCGGCCCCCATTGCTTCTGCCGTAAGGCATCTGCCGCAAGGCATCCTGTGGACTTCGGATTGCGAAGCAATATATGGGGGTGCGGTTGATCCCGTTAGATAACGTCGTATTTTTCATATCTAACGGGGTTGATATTGCAGATTTGCATCAATTCAGGGCCTATACTGATTAATTCAATATAGGCCCTTTTACTATCGACTATAGGAAAGTGAATATTTCCAAGATTGAAGATTTATACCAATTTTATTTATTGATTGCCGATTACCTGACTCTGTCATTCCTGCGAAGGCAGGAATCCAGTCTCTCTATGTGTATTATATGCAATTCTTCCGGCAATTTTTAACTGTAATTGGTATTACAATTGACTTGCCCTACTATTTCTCGTCAAGCCAGGTTGGGCCGTAGGTTATATCAACTTTTAGCGGGACATCGAGCTTTATAGCGCCGGTCATTTCCTCCTCTATCCATTTAGCATGTTCGTCGGTATCGGCCCTGGGCAGCTCGAAAACGAGCTCGTCATGAATTTGAAGTATCGGTATTACAGGCAATTGCTCGGCTTCGATTTTTCTTTGAATAGCTATCATGGCAATTTTGATTAAATCTGCTGCGGAGCCCTGAATAACGGTGTTGACAGCAAGACGCTCGGCCTGCGAGCGTTTGCCGGCGTTTTTGTTAGTTAGGTTTGGGATTTTTCGCCGACGATGCAAAATGGTTTCGGCGTAGCCGGTCTGCCTGGCCTGTGCTATGCAATCGTCCATAAATTTACGTATTGAGCTGTAGCGGGCGAAATAGTCTTTGATAAACTTTTTGGCCTCGGCCTGGCTTATCCCAATCGAGCGTGAAAGACCAAAAGCCCCCTGGCCGTAGATGATGCCGAAATTGACGGCCTTGCAGCGTGAACGCATTTCGCCGGTTACCTCTTCGATTGGGCAATCGAAAATCTGCGAGGCGACGAAGCGATGAATGTCCCGGTCGGCGGCAAAGGCGGCCATCAGGGCCTGGTCCTTTGAAAAATGTGCCAGCAAACGTAACTCGATTTGTGAATAGTCCATGCTTAAGATGCAATCGGTTTTTTTGGCGGGGATGAAGGCGGCGCGAATTTTTCGGCCAAGCTCGGTACGTATGGGTATGTTTTGCAGATTCGGGTTGCTGGAGCTTAATCGGCCTGTTGCGGTAATTGTCTGGTTGAATGAGGCGTGCAGGCGATTGGTACGGGGATTTATAAGCAAGCCGAGCTTGTCCACATAGGTATTTTTCAGTTTACTCAAAGTGCGGTATTGAAGGAGCAAGTCGATAACGGGATGCTGGTCGCTGAGCTGTTCGAGGACGGCTGCGTCTGTGCTTCGTCCTGCCTTGCCGAGGCGAATGGGTGTCAGGTTTAGTCTGTCAAAGAGAATTTCGGCGAGCTGCTTTGGCGAATCAATGTTGAAGACCGAGCCGGCGTGTTCGTAAATTTGCTCAGTGATGGTTTGAAGTGTCTCGGTGATTTGGCCGGACATTTTTCTCAGCAGCCCCGTGTCCAGTGAGACGCCGTTGTATTCCATTGTCGCAAGGACTGATACCAGCGGCATTTCGACTTCTTCGAATAATTTTTTGATTAATGGTTGTTTTTCGAGGTGGTCTTTAAGGTAGATATAAAGCTGGAGTGTTATGTCGGCGTCTTCAGCGGCATATTCGCAGGCGGCGGCTGTATCGACCATATCGAAAGTAAGCTGGTTTTTGCCTTTGCCGATAAGGGCTGATATTGGGATACAATCGTAATTTAAGAAATCGGCTGCCATATTGTTTAATGAATGGCTGCGGGCAGGGTCGAGACAATAAGAGGCGACCATAGTGTCAAAATAAACTCCTTTTATCGGCATCTGTTTGTTTTCGAGGACAAGCAGGTCGTATTTTATGTTCTGGCCGACTTTTTTTATACTTTGGTCTGCAAGTATCGGCGTGAGTCTGTGGCGAACCATTTTTATATCAAGATGCTTTGAGCCGAGCGGTGCCTTTAGCGAAAGGTAGAAGCCCTGGTTTGGCTGCCAGGAAAAACTAATGCCGACCAGGTCGGCCCGCATAGCAAAAACGGAAGTGGTTTCGGTGTCGAGAGCAAATAACTTTTGCTTTTTCAGCTCTGTAAAAAATGTGTCGAATTTTTCCGGCGTGTCTATCAACTGATAATCGTGTTTGACTGTTTTGACCGAGGCAGGTTGTTCGATACTTAGTAATGACCGCTCCCTTACAGTCGCGGTTCTGTCCGGATGCTCAATGTTCGTCAGGCCCAATTGTGTTAGCAGGCGGCTGAAGCCGAGCTCGGTGAAGAGCCGGGTTAGTTCGGCTTCGTTGAATTTCTTCACAGCCAAATCGCTGTAATCGACTTGGAGCGGGACATCGCAATCAATGGTAACCAATTCTTTGCTCAAGGTGGCTTTATCTTTGAATTTGCGGAGATTGTCACCTCGCTTGCCTTTTATTTCATCGACGTGCTCGTAAAGATTATCAACTGAGCCGTACTTTTGTATCCAGGTCAGAGCGGTTTTTGGGCCTACGTCCGGAATGCCGGGGATGTTGTCGGAGGTATCGCCCTGCAGAGCGAGGCAGTCGATAAACTGATGTGGAGATATTCCCATATCGGTGAGCATAGTTTGGGGGTTGGTTACCTTGCTGGTTTTTATATCGTAGATATTGGTATGCTCGTCAAGAAGCTGCAGCATATCTTTATCTTTCGCGCATATATACGTGTCGATACCTTCGGCGCCGGCTTTTTTAGCGAGAGTGCCGATTATATCATCGGCTTCAAAGCCATCGACTCGAAGGACTGGGACATTCATCGCATTAAGAATCTGCTCAATTCTATCTATCTGTGCGGGCATATCATCGGGCATCGGCGGGCGGTTAGCTTTGTATTCGGGGTAGATTTCAGTTCTAAAGGTCGGGGCCTTGCTGTCCATTGCCACGACGAGCATATCCGGTTTTTGTCGCTGGATGAGGCCTACGAGGGCTGTCGTAAAAATGAAAGTGGCATTTGTGGGCTCGCCCGAAGGACTGGTTAGCTTCTGACGCATCCGGGCGTAATAGGCGGCGTAAATATGCGCATGGCCATCAATTATGTAAAGTGTTTTTGCCATTGCCGCCACTTTACGTATTGGGAGGCGTGATGTCAAGGGAGAGGGGCAGCAAATACG
>CAZLIO010000241.1:0-1227 GCA_964559025.1 uncultured Pirellulales bacterium
ACGTTGCTATGTCCCTGGTAACAACTTTGCCCTCGGCATGTGCAACCGGCAGATAGATTTGTCTGCCCGGCTCGATGAAAATGCACTTATCTGTTTGCGGAGCTAAGTACACCCATCTGTCCTCGAATTTGCCGCTGTCGTTGTAGGTTATGGTGACCTCTTCCTGATGTTTGGTTGAGTTATCACCCGGCAGAATGCCTGTCTTGACGAGCACCTGAAAGCCGTTGCAGATTCCAAGCACTAATTTGCCGTCATCAATGAATTTCTGTATCGGCTCGTAAATGTGATGCCTGATTTGATTTGCTAAGATTTTACCCGCAGCTACATCGTCGCCATAGCTAAAGCCCCCGGGAAAAACGATTATCTGGAATTCGTCCAGCAGAGTTTTATCCTCGATTATCCTGTTTATGTGCATACGCTGTGCCTTTGCACCCGCCAATTCGAGCGCATACTCGGTTTCCATATCGCAGTTTATCCCAGCCGCACGCAATACTATTGCTCTTACCTCTGCCATCTCTAACTTTTTACTTTCCTGTTTCGTATTGTTCTTTGTTACCAATCGAACGGCTTCTGCCACGCCTGCTTAAGTAAGTCCAAATCCGATTCGATAACTGCTTTGCCGTCTTCTGCTTTTATGATAAGTGTTTTTTCTTCTGTTACCTTACCAATCTGGCCGAATGGTAGGTTGAGCATCAGTTTTGCAAACTCATTATAATTCTCCGGCTCAACTTCCACGATATAGCGGGAGTTCGATTCACTAAATAGCTGTGTATCTGTTCGCGAACAATCATCACTTTTTGGCAGGCCACGCAAGTCTGCTTCTATTCCGAGCCCTCCGGCGAAGGCCATCTCTGCAAGTGCCACAGCCAAACCGCCCTCGGAGCAATCATGACAACTGACCACAAGACCTTGCGCTATTGCAGCAGAAATCTTTTTGGCGATTTTGGGGGCTGTCTCGAGCTCTAACTTCGGCACGTTTGCCCCGACCTGCCCGTTAATTTTGTAGTAGTGTGAGCCGCCTAACTCGTTTTTCGTTTCACCGACGATAAACAGCAGATTCGAGGCCTTCTTGGCGTCCATCGTTACGCACTTGTTGATGTCATCAACTATTGATATGGCACTTATCAAAAGTGTCGGTGGAATGGATATTCGTGTCCCATCTTCGCATGCAAATTCATTATTCAGTGAATCCTTGCCGGAAATAAATGGTGCCTCGAACGCCATTGC
>CAZLIO010000241.1:1327-6047 GCA_964559025.1 uncultured Pirellulales bacterium
CGAATTGAACTTGGGTTGTATTACTGCTGCATCATTAGGCCCATCATTATTTACACCCGCCAGAGGTTTGACGACCGAGCCGCCCTGGACCTCATGGTCGTATTGACGGATTACCCATTCCTTGCCGGCGACGTTGTAAGACGAAAGTATTCGCACAAGCTCATTATTGTAATTATCTTTTTCAGGTATGCTCGGCTCGGTGAGCTGAGGACCTTTCCACACGGCTTTGCGCGAGTATTTTGGCATTCCATTATGCAAAAAGTCCATATCCATTTCAGCCACTTGTTGGCCGTTGTATTTTAAGATTAATTTCTTATCGTCGGTGAATTTGCCTATTACAGTTGACTCGACGTTTTCATCGTCGAAGATTTTCGTTATCGCTTCCAGATTTTCCGGCCTAACGGCCAGGACCATTCTCTCCTGTGCTTCACTAATCCAGATTTCGGTATGGCTAAGGCCGGCGTACTTTAACGGGGCTTTTTCAAGGTCAACTTCTACACCGAGCTCTTTGCCCATTTCGCCCACGGCACCGCTTAGTCCGCCGGCCCCACAGTCAGCGATTGCCTCGTATAAACCAGCTTTGTTGCCTTCAAGCAGTACGTCTAACATTTTCTTTTCTGTTATTGGGTTGCCGATTTGTACGGCGTGGGAAAAGATAGTCTCGTGCTCGTGGGTCATTTCGCCGCTCGAAAAGGTTGCCCCGTGTATTCCGTCCCGTCCCGTTCTGCCGCCGACCACCACAACCAGATTTCCTGCTTTCGGATTATCGAAGCATTTGCTTTTGTCTATCAGGCCGATGTTGCCGCAATAGACCAACGGATTAGCCAAGTATCTGTCGTCGAAGTAAATCGCACCGTTGACCGTTGGTATTCCCATTCTGTTGCCGTAATCACGAACGCCCGCCACAACGCCTTTCATAATTCTTTTCGGATGCAAGAGGCCTTTGGGAATGTCTTCGAGTTTTTTGTCCGGCTCGCCGAAGCAAAATATATCTGTGTTGGCGATGGGTCTGGCACCCAAACCGGTTGCCATTGGGTCACGAATTACACCGCCTATGCCGGTAGCGGCTCCGCCGTAAGGGTCAAGTGCCGAGGGGTGATTATGGGTTTCGACCTTGAAACATATCGCTGAGTCCTCGTCGAATTCCACCACGCCTGCGTTATCAACAAAAACCGATATGCACCAGTCCTTGTCGAGCTGTTTGGTCGCTTTGAAAACGGTGTCTTTCAGCAGGTTGTCAAAATGCACCTGCTCACCATCAATTAACATATCGACCGAGCTTTTGAGAGTTTTGTGCACACAGTGCTCGCTCCAGGTCTGAGCGATTGATTCCAGCTCAATATCGGTAGGCTCTCTGCCGAGCTCTTGATAATATTTCTGAATTGTCTGCATCTCGACCGGATTTAAAAACAAATCCTTTTCTTTGCTCAGGGCTGTCAGCTCATCATCGTCAAGCTCGCGTATGGGCCGGTGTGTTAGCTGCAATTCGTATGGTTTGAGATGTGGGCTTGGCGGTTCTGTTTCGTCACCAATAACACAATCTTCAATACAGTCGTTTGATAAGATTTTCTTGATGATTGTATCGGTTTGGCTTTGCGTAATCTCACCCAACAGGACATACTTTCGGGCGGTTCGAACATTGTCGGCTTTAACTCCCATATCGGCAACCGCTGCCATTACCGACTCGGCCACAGGGTCGGTTACGCCGCTTTTAAGATGTATCTCGATTAGTGTTGCCTTTGCCAGGCCCGCCGGTGCTCTGCTTCTGCCTATATAATACTCTTCGCATACCGGGTCGGTCAGAAGCTCTTGTCCCAGGCGCCCGGCAAAGTCCTTATCGAAATCCGCCTCTATAAGAAAAACCTTAGCCGACTGGACCGCCTGCACCGAATTGATGCCCAGCTCTTTAATATCTTCCAGTACGTTCCCGCCGTGCACGTCGGAAAAGCCGGACCGGTTAAAAACCTCGAATCGCCATTGCCTCACGATATTAATTCTTTCTTTTTAATTTTGTATTTTATCAACGCCGCCCGTTTTGTTCTTGCTTTCTCAAGCAGCTTTTCGATTTCTCTTTTATTTTCTTTTTTTATTGCCTTTTTAAGTTTTACTAATTCAGCGATGATTTTATCGATACCTTTGGTGGTGTTGTTCGCGTTTGTCAGCAGCACGTCGGCCCAGATGTTAGCCGGTCCCGATGCTATTCTCGATGTATCCATAAACCCTTTGCCGGCAAATTTCAACTCCTCATTATTGTTGGCATTTATTAATGCCGCTGCCGTTATATGCGGCAAATGGCTTACGTTTGCAAAGATTCTATCATGCTCTGCCGGCGTCATTGACTTCACAGAGCACCCGAGTTTCGACCAGAATATTTTCAGGGTTTGCACCGCCTGCCGATTAGTTTTTTTTGTTGTTGTCAGAATGCACATTGCCCCGTCGAACAAATCATCTCTGGCAAATTCCACGCCCCTTTGTTCTGAGCCGGCAATAGGATGCGAACCGACGTAGTGGACCCTCTTCGGCAGCTTCTTAGCCGCCCAGCGGTGGGGCAGTACCTTTGTTGAACCGACATCAGTAACAATACAGCCGCTCGGCAGTACATCGGCTATTTCGCTGAATGTTTGCTCAAATGTCACTATAGGCGTGGCCAGGATGACAATATCCGCCTTAGATACACTTGACTTTAAGCAATCGACGACTTCAGTTGCCACTGCCAATCTTCTGGCTTTGGCGCGAGTTGAGGGCCGATGCGTGTAACCTACGACTTTTATTTGGGTAAAAGAGCGTAAAGCAGCTAACGAAATCGAGCCGCCTAAAAGCCCCAATCCCATAACGGTTATTTGTCTTAAGTCATTCATAACAAAGACCTTATGAAAATATACTTCAGAATAGAATCCGTTAAAAAGTACTGCACAATCCTTCAAATGTCAATTTTTTTCTTTTATTTGTGCTATTAAAATGCTAACATTCCGAGTTTAAGAGAAGGCCCGTTATTTGTGGGCAATTTTTTTGTAAACATTCTCGTTGTGTGCTTATGGCAGAGCGAGATACTATAATAGATAAAATGCAGAATAATAACAATATTCTCAGCAAGGGCGGCCATCTCGAATTTGAAGAGAAGATAGCTGACATTGACAGCCAGATGAATGAGCTGCGCAAGCTCGGTTCAATCAAAGGCATTGATTATTCTACCGAGATTCGGCGGCTCCAGCGGCAGCAGGTTACTGAGCTGAAGCGAATATATTCGAATCTCACCGCCTGGCAAACCGTTCAGGTGGCACGTCATCCGAACAGACCTCTTCTTTCTGACTATCTTAACCTGATGGTAAAGGATTTTCGCGAATTGCACGGCGACAGATGCTTCGGCGATGACCGCGCAATCGTAACGGGTCTTGGCCAGATCGGGAGGGAAAGGGTATTAGTCATCGGCCAAAATAAAGGCAAAAATACAAAAGAAAAGGTCGTTTGTAATTTCGGATGCCCGAATCCTGAGGGCTATCGCAAGGCCCTGGCCAAGATGAAATTTGCTGAAAAGTTCGGCATTCCCGTCGTTACGCTCATTGACACGCCCGGTGCCTATCCGGGCATTGGCGCTGAAGAGCGAGGCCAGGCCCAGGCAATAGCCGTCAATCTTATAGAAATGTCACGCTTGAGGGTGCCGATAATTTGTATTGTCATTGGAGAAGGTGGTTCCGGCGGCGCTCTTGGAATAGGCGTGGGGGACAGGCTGGCAATACTTGAGTTCGCATATTATTCGGTTATATCACCTGAGGGCTGTGCCGCAATCCTGTGGCGCGACGGCTCACAGGCACCCAAAGCTGCCGAGGCACTTAAATTGACGAGTAAGGATTTGTATAAGCTCGAGCTGGTTGACGCAGTGATTTCTGAACCGCTCGGCGGCGCACATCGTAATCTTCATGATACCGTTTATAATGTCGAGAAATATATTGTAAAAACACTGCGGGACCTTAAACGCACAAAGCTCGACAATCTGCTCGACAACAGATACAAAAAATTGCGCTCGATAGGCGTCAGTCCCGCAGAGAAGCTGCGCCGCAAAACCCTGGCCGGCAAAGAAAGAGTAAAGGCAGCAATGGAAGCCGTCCCGACCAAACGAAAACGAGTACCCGCCAAGGTTTGATCCCCGCTTCCGCGGGGACAAGTTTACACTTGCGAGGGACCCCGCCTTGCGGGAGCTCAAAGCAGGTGTTGCAGATTTGGATGTAAAATATCTTCGCGTTTTTGGCCCTCAAACGGGCTTCAATATTTATGGGCTTTAGCGTTATGCAAAATTGAGGTTAGGCATATATTATTTAAGAAAATCAGTTTTTTTGATTTGCTTAAATAATCAAGTAGCTGCTTACTGAACAATAATTTGTGTTTGAAAAGAAAAAATTAAAAGAAAATTTTTTCTTTTCAAAGTATGCCTAACCTCGATTTTGCAGAAGACTTTTTACAAATTTCCGGAAGGAGAGCAATTATGGCAAATAAACAACACAGTTCAAAAAAAGAAAGATCTTTCCACACACCAGAGAAAGACAAAAACTTATTAACACGAAGAAATTTCATCTCAGCCGCAGCCGGCATCGGCGCGATGGGCGTTATTGCAAAGGGCGCAAAGAAGACAAAAGAGGATGAATCAAAGATGCCGGTATGGACGGGAGACTTAGGCACTCTAACAAAACTCCATAATTCGTCGCCAACAGATTAGGAAACATCC
>CAZLIO010000242.1:0-6037 GCA_964559025.1 uncultured Pirellulales bacterium
CCTGTGTTTGCCTTGTCGCCTGATGGATCGCGCCTTGTCTATGCCGCACGCGTTGGCGATTCGACCCAGTTGTTCGAGCGTCTGATGGACCGGTATGAGGTCAGGCCAATCCCCGGCACGGACGGAGCATCATCACCCTTTTTCTCGCCCGATGGTCAATCGGTGGGCTTCTTCGCTGAAGAGGTTCTTAAAGTCGTCTCGCTTTTAGGCGGCGAACCTGTAACTCTCTGCTCCGCCAGAGACCGTAGCGGTGGAAGCTGGGGCGATGACGGCATGATCTACTTCGTTGGTGGAGGCGGACTCTCCAGAGTGTCGGCCAACGGTGGCAATGTGGAACCTATGGGTACTGAATCTAAACTTATTAGCGGTGCCTACCCGCAGGTCCTGCCCGGTGGCAAGGCAGTGCTCATTTCTTCGGGGGATGGTGCCGTGCTTGTCTCCTTGGAGACAATAGAGAAGAAAGTCCTGGTCAAAGACGTTCGCTATGCCCGCTACGTTCCTACGGGCCACCTTGTCTACGCGCGGGCAGGCGCCATCGAAGCGGCGCCCTTTAGTATGGCCACACTTCAGGTGACTGGTCCCCCCATCCCAGTCCTTGAGCAGGTGCTATTAGATTCAGTGAGTGGCACGGCACAGTTCGATTTCTCGAACAACGGCTTGCTTGTTTATGCTCCAGGGGCTGACATAGGCAGGAGTATCCCGGCCTGGATCGATAGGCAGGGGAAAGTCGAGCCGCTGCCCATGCCTGCACAAATCTATGGAACGTTTAGGCTCTCACCCGATGGGAAACGGCTGGCGATACTCGTGCGAGAGCTTCAATCCAACGTGTATATCTATGATATTGCCAGAGGTACAGGAACCAGGCTGACCGTGGAAGGTGACAACTATTACCCTCTCTGGACGCCGGACGGCGAGCGCATCGTATTCTCCCGTCGCAGAGAGGCAGACGAACAATGGGATATTCTGTGGGCGCCCGCGGACGGCAGCGGCGAAGCTGAATTGCTTTGCTCGAGCAAATCCCGGTTAGCCCCGGGTTCTTTGTCGTCCAACGGCAAGCTGCTGGCGCTTTATAGAGGGAATCGGGACATATGGATCCTGCCGCTTGAAGGACAACGTGAACTTGAGCTTCTTCTCGGGACGGAATTTTTGGAGGTCTGCCCGGAATTTTCACCGGACGGCCAGTGGATGGCCTACATGTCAGATAGGGATGGCAAGATGCAAGTCTACGTGCGGCCATATCCTGCTATGAATAGAGTATGGCAGATTTCATACAGTTTAGGAGAAGAGCCAATCTGGTCGCCAAATGGTGATGAGCTGTTCTACCGCAGCGGCGATAATAAATGGATGGTCGTGTCTATCTCTACGGAACCCGAGTTCAAAGCGGGTTCACCTCAGGTGCTCTTTGAAGGGCCGTATAACAATGTTTCTGGTGTGTCATACGATGTTGCGCCTGACGGCCAGCGCTTCTTAGTCCTGCAGCCTCAGTACGATGACTCCCAGATAAGGGAACTCCATGTCGTGACCAACTGGTTCGAAGAGCTAAAGCGGCTCGTGCCGACGGGAAAAGATTTATAACGTCTATATCGAAAACCAGATTTAGCTACCGCCACTTCGTGTCTGGGCTCCACGATGCTGCGTATCACTTCGGTCGAAATGACCCTTCCAATTTATTATTTACTATTTTCTATTTACTATTTTTATTCGAAGTTTAGGGTGAAGAGGGTTAGTGAATTGGAGATTAGTTGCTTAGGTTACCCGGTGAACAGGAAATCAGGTTGCAGGATACCAGGAATCAGTAGATAAGGATTATAGCGATTCTCGATGCTGGATATTGGATGCTGGATGCTCGTATCTTGTGAAGCGTCGTCGTGCCGACGACGGCTAAACAAGGACCAGAAAATAAATTGAGTAGGAAAGAAAACCCCCAGTAAAACTGGGGGCTAAATATCTGGATTCCGCATCAAGTGCGGGACAGGCGGGGCTAAATATGGGGGCATATAATCCAATAGTAAATTGATGGGCTGAATTTTTGCTTGACTTTAGGTCCAATAAGTGATAGAATCTCAGTGGTCAATAGGAGGGCAAAAAATGCCTGCTTTAAGTAAAACTTTCAACGTGTCCAAGCCTTGCAAAGAAAACTGCAAATTAACAACGCCGTTATTTTTATTACTTGCCATCTGTTTATTCGGCCGATTGGCCGAGGCAGAATATGGCGGCGGCAGCGAGGTTATAGCCTCAGCCCAGACGAGCACCTACGTGTTTCTGACCGAGCAGAGTAAAGCAGTGAAGGCCGGCGGATTTGCCGGCGTCCATGAAACTTACCCCATAGAAGGGCAATTCGGGTTAAGTGTCGATTTCGATGCAGGTACGGCCTGGTTCGGCCAGGTCGATGCGAGCCTAATCGACGAGAGCGGCTTATTGTATGAACGGAGTCTGGGTGCCACCTTTAATATGGCCGAACTTCTCGGTGCAGTTGTGGATGATACGACAATTGAGTTTGTGGGTAAAACCACGGATGGTATGGAGAGTACAATCCTCCTGACGCTGACCTTCAGGGACGATTCGGCTCACCTGACCGGCAGAACGGTTCCGCCACCTAACAGCGCAGACTTTTTCATCTACGAATTGGACGCCGTTGCCAATAAAAAATACGGCGGCGGTAGCGGAGAGCCGAATTACCCATACCTGATTTACACAGCCGAGCAGATGAACGCCATCGGGGCCGAGCCAAACGACTGGGACAAGCACTTTAAGCTGATGGCGGATATTGATTTGAGCGGATTTATGGGAACAGATTTTAATATCATTGGAGACTGGGTAGATCCAAGAGATAATAAACCATTCACAGGCGTCTTTGACGGCAACGTTCATACAATCTCAAACTTCAGCTACACTTCTACAGACGAAAACTACATAGGACTTTTCGGATGCGTTAGTCTGCAAGGACAGATCAAAGATTTAGGATTGCTCGATCCTAACATTGATGCCGGAACAGGAGATTACGTCGGGTCGCTCATCGGCAGGCTGTATATGGGAACCATTACCGGCTGTTACGTTGAAGGCGGCAGCGTTTCGGCAGATGAAAATGTCGGCGGACTGGTGGGAGCGCACGGCTCTACGCCCGAACCACCCTCTCCCTTTCCACCACCCTATACGATATCCAATTGCTCTTCCACCAGCAGTGTACGGGGAACCAAGTCGGTCGGCGGACTGGTGGGAGCCAATTACCAGGGCTTCGTCACTAATTGCTATGCCATGGGCAGCGTTTCCGGAAAGGAGATTGTCGGCGGTCTGGTGGGACAAAGTGGGGACTGGGGGATTGATCCCGGGTGGGGTAGTAAGGTACTCAACTGCTTTTCAACGGGCCTTGTTTCAGGAGAATACAATTTAGGTGGCCTGGTGGGAGATAACTTGAAAGGTGAGATTGCGAATTCTTTCTGGGATATTGAGACCAGCGGGCTGACAACCAGTGCCGGCGGAACGGGTAAGACAACAGCCGAGATGCAGGTGGAAAGTACGTTCACTGATGCCGGGTGGGATTTTGTGGGCGAGAGCGTAAACGGCATCGAGGACTTCTGGAGCATCTGTGAGGGAACGAATTATCCGAGGCCGGCCTGGCAAATCCCGGCAGGGGATTTTGTCTGTCCGGATGGCATCACGATAGACGATTTTTTGTTTTTCATAGAGCACTGGCAGGATGATAATTGCAATCCAAGCAACGATTATTGTCAGGGTACAGACCTTGACTTCTCCGGTACAGTCGATATCAATGACCTTGAAATCTTTCTTGAAAACTGGCTGGCAGACGTAAGAAGTGATTAGTGAATTAGAGAATTAGTTCACTGGTGAATTAGAGCCTATTGGTTCTTGATACATTTCTAATAGCTCGCATTTGGGGTTGACTTGGGGGTGAATGTCGCTAAAATGCGTTTCTCGATTCTCGATACTCGATGCTTGATGCTGGATACTCGATTCTCGATACTCGTAAGGTAGTGAATAGTATCTCGAATGAGATATTTTTTTTATAAATGCAAACAAATAAGGAGACAACAGTTGGGTTATAAGTGCGTTGTACTGATTAAGCAGGTTCCCGATACCAAGAGGATTACGGGCGATGTGATGAACGATGACGGTACGGTCAAGCGTTCAGCGCTTCCGGCCATTTTCAATCCGGAAGACCTTAACGCCCTCGAATTAGCTCTGCAAATAAAGGAACAATTCGGCGGGCATATAACAGTCATTACGATGGGGCTGCCGGCGGCAAGTGCGATTCTTCGCGATTCGCTTTACCGCGGAGCCAACGATACAATCCTGATAACCGACACCCGATGTGCCGCAAGCGATACGTTAGCAACCAGCTATATCCTTAGCTGTGCGGTCAAAAAAATTGATTATGATATCGTTCTGTGCGGCAGACAGGCGATTGACGGCGATACCGCACAGGTAGGGCCGCAATTAGCGGAGAAATTAGGCATTACGCAAATTACCTACGTCGAAGAGCTTATAGAGCTCAATGGTAAAAGCATAATCGCGCAGAGAAACATCGGGAACGGCTGGCAGCAGGTCAAGGCCGAGCTGCCGGTATTGCTTACTGTCATCGGGGATGCAAATGAGCCGAGAGTTGCAGCGGCGAAAAAGATGATGAAATACAAAAAGGCCCTTACGCCGATTGAGGTGGAAAGAGAAATCAGAAGCCAGAGGACAGAAGGCAGAAGTCAGAGGACAGAAGGCAGAAGTCAGAAGACAGAATACAGAAGTCAGAGGACAGAGAACAGAGGACAGAAGGCAGAAGGCAGCGAGGAAGAAATAAGGGAACTTGTTGAAAAGAAGTGCAGCAAATTAGTAGAAAAGAACTTACTGATTAAGCAATGGGACCTGGATTTTCTTGAGGCGGATTTGAGCTGGTGCGGGCAAAGCGGCTCGCCAACAAAAGTCCACCGCATACAGAGTGTTGTCCTGGCCGCTAAGGAAAGCAAAAGCGTCGAGCCAAACGATAAGGGAATATCGGATATGATACACGAATTGATTGAGGATAAGACGATAGCGTGAAGCAGACGACGGGCAACAGAGGACGGAGGACAGAAAACAGAAAATATCGAATATTGAACAAGGAATATCGAATGTCGAAGTAACAGATTGCTTCGGATAGATAAATCTGGCCTCGCAATGACATCACAGGATACAAGACATACATAAGAAGAGAAACAAGTTATGATAGAAGTTAACAGAAAAGGTGAGGTTTGGGTTTTTGGCGAGCAGCATAACGGGCAACTTGAAGATACGCCAATCGAGCTGATGAGCAAGGCCCGGCACTTAGCTGATACTTTAGGCGTAAAATTGGCTGCGGCAGTATTAGGCGACAACGTCAAAGAGCTTGCGACAAAGCTAATACACTACGGAGCCGATAAGGTATATCTTGTTGAGCATCCACTATTGGGCGCTTACCAGACGAACAGCTACGCAAAAGTAATGTACGATTTAATCCATAAGCACCAGCCGCAGATTGTACTTTATGGAGCGACTATCACCGGCAGGGACCTGGCGCCCCGGATCGCCAGTGCCGCAAAGGCAGGCCTGACCGCAGACTGCACTGACCTGCAAATCGGTGACCACGAAACGGTAAAGGACAAAAAGCTCCATAAGAATTTGATGTTTCAGATAAGGCCTGCCTTCGGCGGAAATATAATCGCCACTATTATCAATCTCGACCGCTGGCCTCAGATGGCTACGGTCCGCGAAGGCGTGATGCCCGTCCCGGAGCCGAACACGACACGCCGGGGCGATATCGTCGAAGAGAAAGTACAATTATCACAGCAGGAATTGCCTCTGGAGATTCTCGACGAGCACAAACGCCCAAAAAAAGTAGATCTGAAGGCATCAAGGATAATCGTGGCCGGCGGAGCAGGGGTAGGCAGTAAAGACAATTTCAAACTGATATGGGATCTGGCAAACTGCCTGGGTGCAGCGCCGGCGGCAACCAGGGCGGCGGTTGACCTTGGCTTTATAGACCACGACCATCAGGTCGGCCAAACCGGCA
>CAZLIO010000243.1:0-6016 GCA_964559025.1 uncultured Pirellulales bacterium
ATTTACGATTAAAAACAGCAAGCACATTGAAGATTACACCAAGAAGGGAAAAGAGCACTTTGAGTACGGCAGATATGGTAATCCTACTGCACAAATCGCCGAAAAGCGTCTTGCCGACCTCGAAGGTGCTGAAGACTGTGTTGTTTTTACATCCGGGATGAGCGCAATAACAACGACGATTCTCACTTTAGTTCAGTCGGGCGACCATATTGTCATCACAGATGACAGCTACAAAAAGACCCTCGAGTTTTGCCGGTCTTACCTGAAACAATTCGGCGTTGAGTGCACCATTGTCCCATTCGGAGATTATAAAGTTCTTGAGAAAGCCGTCAAAAAGAACACCCGTTTTATATTTTCTGAATCGCCGACCAATCCTTATCTGAATATTTTTGACCTTATCAAAATCAAGCATATAGCGGACAAATATAATGTCCTGACCCTGATAGATAGTACATTTGCCACTCCGTTTAACCAAAGACCCATCGAATTCGGGATGGACCTTGTCCTGCAGAGTGCGACAAAGTATCTCGGAGGTCATAATGACATCTTGGCCGGCGCTGTGCTTGGAAAAAAAGAGCTGGTTGATAAGATACGCAACCTGCATAAGTCAATGGGCGGCCTTATTGACCCGCATTGCTGTTATCTTCTGCTGCGAGGGCTTAAAACATTTCCTTTACGAGTAAAAAAGCAAAATGAAACTGCATTAAAAGTTGCAGAATTTCTTAAAAATCATCCGCGTGTCAAAAAAGTCTATTATCCTTTCCTTAAAAGCCACCCCCATTACAAAGTAGCAAAAGAACAGATGGCCGGTGGAGGGGGGGTCGTTACATTTGAAACAAAGGGCAACCTCAATGCCGCAAAACGGTTTCTGGATGCCCTGAAGCTGTGCTACATTGGGCCAAGCCTGGGCGGTGTTGAAACACTGATAACACATCCTGCATTAGTAAGTTATTACAACTACACGAGAAAAGAACGCTACGAGCTGGGAATCACTGATACCCTTTTCAGGCTTGCCGTTGGAATAGAGGACGTTGAAGATATAATTAACGACCTGAAGCGCGGGCTGAAACAGTAGAAAGTTAGCAGCTCAATAGGGGATATATAATGGTCGATTTTGCCAAGTCGATAATCATAGATTTTTGGGGCACTGCAGCCGAGATGTCACCCTATCTGCTGTTTGGCTTTTTCGTGGCGGGAATCCTTTCGGTGTTAGTATCCCAACCCCTTGTAGAAAGGCATCTGGGCGGCAGGGGGGTATGGCCTCTGGTTAAAGCGTCAATTGTTGGTGTTCCGCTGCCTTTGTGCTCGTGTGGGGTTATTCCGGTATCAATATCACTGCACAAGCATGGAGCAAGCAAAGGAGCCACAGTGTCATTTTTGCTGTCCACACCCCAAACCGGCGTTGACAGTATCTTCGTAACTTTAAGTCTTCTTGGCCCTGTCTTTGCCGTATTCAGACCGTTAGCGGCATTCGTTACCGGCATCCTCGGCGGCACCCTGGTCGATGTGTTTAGCCGGGACAAAAATAATGCAGACCGCCCGCAACCAGAGTGTAAAGATGAGTGTTGCGCCGAAGGTAACAAGAAAAACAAGATTATCAGAGGATTAAAATACGGCTTTGTCACCCTGCCGCGCGATATTGGCAAGGCAATGCTGGCAGGACTCATTATAGCTGCCTTTATTTCAGCTCTGGTGCCGGAAGGTTACTTCGCAGAAAAACTTGGCACCGGGATTTTCGCAATGGTGGTAATGATGTTTTTAGGTATACCGGTTTATGTGTGCGCAACGGCCTCGGTGCCGGTAGCAGCAGCGCTGATATTGAAAGGCCTGACGCCCGGCGCAGCGTTGGTTTTTCTGATGACCGGCCCGGCCACAAACGCAGCCTCATTTATAACCATCTGGAAAGCTTTGGGCAGGGCAACAGCAATTACATATCTGGCTACGGTGGCGGGCTGCGCTCTGTTGGCTGGTATTCTGCTCGATTACATTGCCGCCGGCATCGACATTGAAATTGTAACCCGTCATGGTTGGATGCTCCCTGATGCTGTCAAATACATATCGGCTGTAGTTTTATTGGCCATATTAGGTTTTGCTATTCTAAGCAAACGTAAAGGAATGCCCGAAGAGCAGTAGGGGAAGTTATTGTAATCGGGGCGACAGGACTTGAACCTGCGACCTCGTGACCCCCAGTCAAGCGCGCTAGCCAAACTGCGCCACGCCCCGAATTAATTTCAATATTATAATATAAAACATATTGTAATACAAACTTTTTTTTGAATCCAGGACACATTAATGCGGCCAGATTTTCTGGCCAAAACACAAGGCGAAATGGTGGACATTTCCTTTGACTTTCAGACCCAAAAAGAATATGATGGTTTTAGGTTCTGCTAATACAGGAATACCGGTGTAATTATGAACAGACAAAGAGGGTTTACCCTGATAGAGCTTTTAGTAGTCATTGCCATTATTGCACTATTGATGGCGATATTGATGCCGGCTTTACAGCGGGTAAGGAGACAGGCCGGAGGCGTTGCGTGCCTAAACAGGCTCAAACAATGGGGCCTGTTCTTTGCGATGTACGCCGAAGACAACGATGGCCGATTCATGGCGGGCCATACGGCCCAGCCTCAGCCCAATCGGTGGGTCAGCGCACTTGGGGACTACTATAAATGGGACGACGAATTTACCTGTTGTCCGAATGCGACGAAGCCGTGGGTTGATAAGAATGGTATCACCGAGGGAGCCGAGGGAACGGCCGTCGGTGTGACCATGGCCTGGGGCTACATGAAGGATGATCACTGGGTCAAGCCAATGAAGGGAAGTTACGGGATCAACGGCTATTGTGTTGATATCCAGCCAGGCAGGGAACCCCGCGGGGAAGCATCTTGGTACTGGCGCGGGCCGGCTGTAGCGGGGGCCGCGTACGTGCCATTGTTCCTGGGGGCACAGCGCTATAATGGTGTGGTGGACTCAGTAGATGATCCTCCGGCATATGACGGCCAGGGGTGGGCTGAAGGTGGTGACGGGCGTATGTTACGTTACTGTTTAAACCGGCACGATGGCTTTGTGAACGGGATTTTTCTGGATTTTTCTAACAGGAAAATAGGGCTTAAGGATTTGTGGACGTTTAAGTGGCATCGACGGTACGACACCACCGGCCCCTGGACAACAGCAGGCGGGTGTCAGCCCGGTGACTGGCCCCAATGGATGAAAACTTTTAAGGACTACTGAAAAAGAAATCCTGCACCCGGAATTGCCGACTTTGTCATGACCCTACCTCAGATACCCCTTCGGCTTGAGTTTTGCCATTGTAGAACTCTAAAATCCCTCTCAAATCAGTCCAAAAGAAAATCCCGAGGCAGACTGAGGCCGGCCGTTCTGGTGCAAGAATTCTCCGTATATTAGGTCATTCTCATTTTGATTTTTCCGGTTCTTATGCTATAGTTTATTAAAGGGCTGTTTTTCACGAACAAGCCGTTCCGATAATTCGTTTTAAGCTGACCAAAGGGTTGTTATCCCAAAAAATGGAGGTAGTTAAAATGGGGATTGAAAAGCTCTCAGAAAATGTTCTTCTCGTTAGTTTACCTAAAGAGCCGCAGTTAATAACTGATGAGCTTGTAACTGTTAATAAAATCGTAGGCGATGGACATGCCTGTGACGTAATTATTGATTTTTCCAGCGTCACATTACTGACATCTGAGAGCATAAGCAGCCTGATTATATTGGAGGGATTTCTGAAAAACCTCGGACACAAAGTAATTTTGTACGCTGTTTCTTCAATGATCCGACAAATCCTTGAACGAACCGGTATTCAGTCATTATTTGAATTTGCCGATGACCAGTTTGCCGCCTTGCAATCTGTACAACCTTCCTCTTTATTTTGACCATTTAGCCGGCCCACAAAATCTCACATAAGGCGCCCACCGTTTTTCAATTTAAAACGCCTCACAAACCATTTAAATGACGAGCTCGTCTTGAGGTGCATACCGACATCCCGCAGCTTAAAAATCAGCCAATAGCTTGCATTACTGCGGCTGAGTGTGTTATAATTATGGCAGAAAAGCATACCAGTGAAACTCGTTATCTCTCTTTGAAAGAGAAGGGCAAAAGTAATGCGTAAACGAAACGGCTTTACACTAATAGAGCTTTTGGTAGTAATTGCAATTATTGCATTACTGATGGCGATATTAATGCCGGCACTGCAACGGGTGAGGAAACAGGCGAAGGCAGTCACCTGTCAGTCTAACCTGAAACAATGGGGCGCCGTTTTTGTAATGTACACAGACGACCGCAACGGGTATTTCATGTCAGGCTGGGAGAGCGGTGGTTTTGAGGAGAACTGGGTAGGGGCGACTCTGTCGTACTACAACGAGAAAAAGATACGGCTTTGCCCAACGGCAACGAAACCAACGACCGAGGCGGGGCAGCATCCGTTTGCAGCCTGGATCTATGACCATTCCACAGCAGGATTAATAGTTGGCAGTTATGGATTAAATAACTGGGTTCTTGACCCTCCAAACGACTGGGAAAAATACCCGACTGAAAATTTCTGGCGGAGCCCAAACATCAGAGGAGCAGATAGTATTACGGTGTTTGGGGATTGCAGATGGAGAGCAAGCAGTCCGGATTACAAAGACTTACCTCCCGAATTTTCGGATGCTCCATACGTAGCAGGGCCTGGCATTAGAATGCAGCGTTTCTGTCTCGACCGACATGACGGACAAGTAAATCACCTTTTTATGGATTGGTCAGTCCGGAAGGTAGGACTTAAAGAGTTGTGGAAGTTGAAATGGCACCACGAGTTCAAAACAAATGGGCCCTGGACAAAAGCCGGCGGCGTACAAGCAAAGGATTGGCCACAATGGATGAGGAACTTTAAGGCCTACTGAAAACGAATCCACAGGAAAGGCGCAATAGCATGCGCAAGCGGAACGGCTTTACCTTAATAGAGCTCTTGGTGGTAATTGCAATTATTGCATTACTGATGGCGATATTAATGCCGGCACTGCAGCGGGCCAGGGAGCAGGTTAAGGAGGTGGTCTGCAAGAGCCATCTGCACCAATGGTCGGTCTGCTTTATGATGTACACGTCCGACTATGACGGCAGGTTCATGCCGGGCATCGACGAAGATTGGG
Source organism: uncultured Pirellulales bacterium (assembly GCA_964559025.1). Taxonomy (GTDB): domain Bacteria; phylum Planctomycetota; class Phycisphaerae; order Sedimentisphaerales; family Anaerobacaceae; genus NIOZ-UU13. Next base: position 5,136 of record CAZLIO010000243.1, read on the forward strand.
CAACCGGCCGATTCTCGTGGATATATACGCTGATTCCATATTACAACGAGCCGGTTATTCGCCTTTGTCCAAAGGCCAAACTCACGGTCGAGGAGGGGGGCAGAATGCCCTGGGTGGCTTGGGACGTTAGCAAAACCAATCCCAGTGACTTTTCGTATCTCAGGGAACCAACGTACAAGATCGGCAGTTACGGGCTTAACTGGTGGGTCAATGACAGCGACCTTGTGGCAGGTGCACATTATGCGAAGAACAAATGGCGGCGGACCGGCCAAAAGAATTCGAGTATGATTCCTGTGTTAATGGACTGCGGGTTTATGCTGGTCCGTTCCGAGCCGTCAGACCCACCCCCGGAACAGGACGGAGAGTTCCTCTGGGCATTCGGGGGCGGCATGAGACGTGTCTGCACGAATCGACATAACGGTGAGGTAAACATATTCTTTATGGACTTCTCTACGCACAAGGTGGGTCTCAAGGAACTGTGGACACTAAATTGGCACCGCAGTTTTGATACTCGTAATCCCTGGACCAAAGCCGGCCTCGTACAGCCTTCTGATTGGCCCCAATGGATGAGAAGGTTTAGGGACTACTGAAAAAGCACTAAAATATTTAGGTTACTTCTCCAATCCTTCTCTTATTTCTTAAAACCCCTCTCACTGCCGTCCTACACAAAACCCTGAGCTGGTTTAAACTTTTAGCAGCATATATAGAGTTTGTCCGCTATTGTCCTTAAACAACCGGGGCCTATACCGAGTGAATCAGCATAGACCCCGAACTGGTGCAAATCTATCTTCTCAGCAGCGCAGTTACTTGCTGCTTCAATTAGCTTCCAAAGAACTTACCTAACCAGCCGAATGTCGTCGAAGTACATCTTGCCCGAGCCG
>CAZLIO010000244.1:0-5976 GCA_964559025.1 uncultured Pirellulales bacterium
CGAAAGGCCAAAATCGCTTGCCGGAAAATCTGGCCACACGGAAATCGTCGAACTGCTCCGCAAGCACGGCCCCGAATAAGAATCAAAGTAAGGCAGACACCACACCCCGATCCGCGATAGCCGGGACGCCCTATGCTCACGCTACCGGAGGACACTGAGATTGCCTCCGGAAATACCGAAACGACGTTCGTTGCCACGGCGACGACTTCTTGCACCGGCAATCTCATTTGCCTCCCAGCCCTTCTTGATCAGACTCATGTATAAGGTCTTTTTGGCTTCGTCCAAGCCCTCTGTCGAGGTAACATAGAGAATCAAGTTGTCTGAGCCACCTAAAGCTGCCTTGGCTTCTACCAGCCGCTCGACGCAATCATTGACATCGATAGGGTCAAACTTCACACCCAGGAGAACATCTTTTTCATTAATTTGATCGCAGAGACGGGGATTGAGTCTATAATAACCAGTGACCACAAAGGGACGGGTCGCTGAGTCGAGAACGGCGCGAAATAGCTGCGGGGAAGGACTGACCAGATTCACAACGATCTCGTTTTCCTGCATTACTCCGAGGGCGTAGCGTCCCTTGCGCGTGAGCCGCCCCCCAGCCACCCACACACCATCGCTGCCAGTTATGTCCACGCGTCCGAAACCCAGCGCTTCGGAAGCGGCAATGAGCAATTCCACGTCGCCCTCGAAGCCCCTCAGGTCCTTGATTCCGTTCTTCAAGGTTCTTTCCGGCTTCTCCTCTGACGCCGCTACACGCCATCTGAGTTTGTCCTGGCTGTAGCCATCGATATCTACGTAACTCCAGGCGCTTCCCTCTAAATGAGGATTGATGTTCACGACAGTTAAGCTCATTGCATCGTACAGCACCTGCCGATCTTCAATAAGTAAATTAATCTCAGTTTCATTAGCCAGATTGATTACTCCTTGCAGGACAAACTGGCTGGTCTTGCGCAGGATGTTCGGATCCATCTTGTCGGCATCATCTTCGGGTTTGTGAAAATCCGGATGCCTCCCAAGCCCGCGGGTCATAATCGACAGGGCCTCAATGCCCTTTTCTATGAATGCCGAGTGGTCACTTCCACCTGGTCCTCCGGTCTGGGGCTCAACGACCGAGATCACATCCTTGTTCTGAGCTCTCTTGATGACTTCCCAGATGGACGGAAAATTCAGGGCTCCCCGCGCGCTAATGGTCTCGCCCAGTCCCACCATGTCCAAATTGAAGTAGGCAACGACACGATCCATCGACACACCATCGCATGGATTAGACACGTAATGTTTCGAGCCAAGTAGACCCATCTCCTCACCGCACCAGCAGCAAAAGACGATTGTCCGTTTTGGCTTAAAACCGGCTTCACTCAGGATCCTGGCGATCTCCAGAACTACTGCCGTACCGGATGCATTATCGTCGGCGCCATTATAAACATACCCATCTCGCATGCCCAAGTGGTCTAAGTGGCCGCCAATGATGACGTACTGATTCTTGAGTTCAGGATCATTCCCTGGGATTTTGGCAATTACATTGTTGTCCTTTTCGTCGCTATAATCTTCGATCCTCTCATAGCCTTTGATACGAACTCTGATCCCTGTAGTTTTGGATTGAGACTTTTTCTCGCTGATGTCTTTTGCCATTTGCCTTGCACGACGACTGAATCCCCGCAGTGATTCCTGCCAGTCAGTTTTCATAATGGCCCGAAAGACCCGACCGCTGATCGTAAACACCAGGAAATTCCGCTCGAATTTCAGTTTCTCCTTTTCTTCCGATTTTTGCTCGCTTTGTTTGGACTTCTGTTCATCAACAGGCTGGATAGAATGCAAGAGGATGGCAGCGGCGCCCCTCTCATAGGCGGTCATGATCTTGACTTCATCTGAAACATAATATTCCCAAGGATCAGACGACTGTTTTTGCGGGGAATTGTTTTCATCCCGGTCAGTCGAAAGGCCATGGGGGGAGCCCTTGAGCGCCAGGACGATTTTGTCCCGGACATTCACGTCAGCGTACTCATCCAGGCCTTTGTCCGGAGCACTAATACCATAACCTGTGAATACTACCTCAGCATTGACCGACGTAGCAGCGGTTGAGGAGGCATGGACAGAAAAATCCTCTTCTTCCATGAGGTAAAGCTGTTTGCCGACCCTGAAAGCGGGCATTCCGGTCATGTGCGTAAACTTGCGCTTGATAGGGACTTGCTGGAAATAGGTTCCATCATCACCGGCGGGATCCAGACCCCACTGCTTGAAACTCGCAGCGGCCCATTCGGCAGCCTTACGGTATCCTCGTGTCAAAGTCTTTCGACCTTCCAACTTATCCCGAGACATCCACTCGACGTAACTCTTGATCCTTTGGCCATCCACGTTCAGCTTGACATTCTGGGAATAAGAAGGCACAACCAAAATCGACAAGGACAACAAGAATGCAGAAAAAACCCCCAATGATATGCTCAGACATTTCAATACTCCCAATGATTAGAGATTTCGTAAGCCACAATTTCCGTATAAGCCTTTTCATAGCCTCCGTGGGCTTCTGCGTCAATTTGTTTTTTCCCATCTTCCCATCTCTCCAAAGCGCGACACTGTCCAGAGCACATGCGAGCAGTACACAAAGGAATAATGTCTCAGTGGCAATATATTCCCAGGTCCGATAAGTGCATTCTACAAATCTCATCAGTAGTCTGTCAATCGTTGAGAATGCTCAATCCTTAGATGCAATGCTGTTGGTATCCTTCGGACCAGTCCCAACAGCCAATTAGAAGCGCATTGAGGCGCGAACATATGCCCCCGAAATGGCCCCATTTTCGTAGGTAAACCCATACAAGCCAGCTACAACCCAACAACCCGTTATCTACCAATCCTACAAAAATCTTATTTCATAAGCTCTTTGCTATCAGTGCCTTACGGAAATTGCAAAAATTGTGAACGGTTTCAATGACCGTTACGATCTCTTGGCCGTTACGATCTCTTTGGCAATACCGGAGCACTCTTCGTCAGATCCTACAAATAACGGTCAATCAGTCGGCCGTGTACAACAAACCTTGAGAGAAGGCGCAGGCTATGATAGAATTGCCATGGGACCTTTAATCTACAACTATTCAGATAAACAAGGAGCATGATAATGAGTCTTTATATGCACTATAATTCAGTCGGTCTGACCGGCATTCTGGGTCTCTTGCTAAGTCTGCTGCTTTCCAGCTCATCAATTGCAGACCCTTCTATAGCTGAACGCACATATCCAAAACGAGTCTGGCTGGCCAAGAAGCCTTCAGAGGTAGGCTTGAATTCAGAAAAGACTGACACAATTGCTCGGCTTCTTGAGGGACGAGGCTGTATCATCCGAGACGGCTTTGTCGTGAAGGCCTGGGGAGACCAATCTCAAAAAGGCGACTGGATGTCATCGAGCAAGCCGGTCTTTAGCACCCTGCTGTTTTTCGCCGTTCAGGAAGGCAAACTGGACTCGGTACATGCTCCGATCAAGCCTTTCGGATGGGATTTGAGTACCAAGGATGAGGTGATGACATTTCATCATTTGGCCAATATGATCAGCGGGTACGCCCGGCCCGAAGAGCCGGGAGCCGCCTGGGCATACAATGACTTCGCAATCAATCTGTACCGGCTCACTCTCTTCGATCGATTGTTCCAGGCCGATCCGGGCAAGATAGCGAATGACCCACAAAGGCTGGGGCCTCTACACTTTGAAGATGGCTTGTCATTCAGCAAGAAAGCTCGTGTCGTTACTTCGGTACGCGATTTCGCCCGTCTATGCTGGTTCTGGCTAAACAAAGGCGAATGGGAGCAGAAGCAGTTGCTCAGCAGAGAGTTCTTCGATGAATATTGCAGGCCCCATGTGCCAAAGAACCTGCCTCATACTAAGGAGGCTTCCACGGACGACTATCTGGGTATTGGCTCATACGGAGGTGGCTCAGACCATTTCACAAAATATGGGCCGGGGATCTATGGATACAATTTCTGGTTCAATGCCACCGGAAGAGAGCATCCCGAGCGACTGACATGGCCGGATGCTCCTGACGACATCTTCATGACCATTGGGGCTGGAGGAAACTCGGCTGCAATCATTCCGAGCCTGGACATGGTCATAGTCGCAGCTAAGGCTAAGTGGGGAAGACCCGAGCCCGGTGATTCCGCGTCAGTTATGAATCGGGTGATGAAGCTGGCCGCCGAGGCTGTCGTGGATGGCCGGGCGGAGCGCACCGATGTCAATAACGGGATCCATGCGAGCACAGGGGAACTAAAAAAATGGCATACCATCACGCTTGATTTCAGAGGGCCCGATATGAGTGTCCTGTTTTGGCAATGGCCTTCATGTAGTTCCCTGAGACCGAAACCGTCTCCTTCTTCCCGCCCATACCCCAAACAGTAGCCCGATCAGCTCCCCCCACCCCGATCCGCGACATCCGGGAGGCGGTTTGAGTGAGAGACCTGGAACGGTAGCCTTAACCGTTGCCCTGCATAGTGCCGAGAATTTACGGCGGATGATGCAAATCCTATTCTGTTTGTGAATTCCGGTCTTCCCTCCCGCACCGACTCATTGGGTCCACCGGAAAATTGTTGAAATTGAACGGGGATTCTGGTATTGTGGGATCTTGAGCGCGTAGAATTGCTTTTGTGAAGTGTGTCCGGGAAGTCTCTGCGAAAGGAGCTCATATGTCAATGTTGTGTATGCTGACGGCCCTGACCCAGATGGCGTAAAGGGCGCGATCGCTACGCATTGCAGTCCTGCCAGAAAACGCTACAATATGGTCAGTTGCCTCAAACAGATCATAACTTGGGCAGGACAGGAGTTATCATGGATTCTAAATATCTCTCCGCAATCTGTGCCGGGTTCTTGTGCATAGGCACAGCAAATGCCGTTCCTGCCACCGGTATATACCATACTCCCGACTCCGGTGCCGAATCCCGCGGCGGTTTTCAGAATATTGCTGTGATGAATTGTGCTGTCTGCTCACCTCGCTATTCCCAAGTTGTTTACGGCCGGCAACGGGGACTCGCCGGGATCGCACTGGAGATCGTCGATGAACAGATTCACCAGCCGGTCTCCATCACATTCGTACCCCCCGCCGGCTTCGACATCGCGGACCGATGGCAGGTGCATTTCAACACCACGGGTGATCCAGGCGGCATGGTGAGTAACAAATCCTTGGCGACAACCGTTAGAATCGAACCGCAATATCCATCGGAGGAGAAATGAAGTCATGAATCGCCGTGAATTCCTCGGGGATCTGGTCCTTGCCGGGGCCGCATTGCCGTTAGTGAAGAGTGACGTGCGCGGCGCTGCAAGTGCGGACCTGACTCAGGATTGGCTCGCCCGATGGGAGAAGAACATTCTGGGCAGAGCCCGCTCGCGCTACTGCGACAAGGAAATGGGCGAACAACTCGGCTGGCTCATCGCCACGAACCGTGACTTCATGTGGAACCAGCAGGTGACCGGCGCCAAGTTCCAGCGCATCGACGGTGGTCAGCCGGACCCAAGATGGAGAAACTCACCCGGCGTGCTGTGGACAGCTCTTGTGCCATACGACGAAACGTTGCGAAGGGTATTCCTTACGAAACACAACCCATCCGGCTGGCGTGGACTGTCTGCCACGCCCTGGTTCCTCGCTCTCGAAGGGGCAGGATCCACCGGTGCACAATAGGCCAGCGAATTCACAGCCTGCGAGCCCGGCGTGGGAAGCAGAAACAACGGGTGGTATCGTCGCCACCCACCATAACAAGAAGGAGTAGACTTATGAAGACTCGACTTGATTTGAACCGCCGTCAGCTTCTCCAGACCGCCGCGATCGCGGCATCCGGACTTTCACTGCCGGCAACGGCGGCGCAACCGCCGTCACGTCCGCAAGGCAAGCCTCGAATTGGCTGCCTGAGCTGGTGTTTTCACAGTCTGGGCCCCGCCGCGGATCCCGAGCCGGCCCTGGATGTCATCGGTGAGCTGGGCTTCGAAGGCGTCGAATTGATCGTGACGGCACG
>CAZLIO010000245.1:0-5954 GCA_964559025.1 uncultured Pirellulales bacterium
TATCCCGCCTACCTGGCCCTCAAGGACACCAAGCTTAGACTTCCCTGGCTTTTGGCTGCTTCATATTTCTTCTATGCCTGCTTTAACCCGCTATATCTGATTCTAATTTCGTATTCGACACTGCTGGACTACACCGTAGTTATGAAAATGGCCAAAAGCGCACGGCGAAAGATGTGGCTTTCCATAAGCATTGTAAATAATCTCGGGCTGCTTAGCTTTTTCAAATACGGTGGATTCGTCACCGACAACTTAAACCTTTTATTGTCTTCATTGGGTATTTCTTATGCACTCCCTGCTCCCGGTATACTTTTGCCCGTGGGTATATCGTTCTATATCTTCCAGTCGATGAGCTACACCATAGATTACTATCGTGGTAATATTGAAAAAGAAACAAGCCTCATAAGGTATGCTACCTTTGTCTCACTCTTCCCTCGATTGGTTGCCGGGCCAATCGAAAGAGCCAAAAACTTACTCCCCCAGCTGCAGAAACCACCCAGGGTCTCCATACAGGATATAACGGACGGTCTTTCCCTCTTTATTGTCGGGTTTTTCAAGAAAGTCGCCTTGGCAGACTATATGGCTCTTTACGTTGACAAGGTGTATGACGCTCCTGAGCAGTTTCAGGCGCCTGCGCTGGTCCTGGCTACTTTTTTGTTTTCCTGGCAGATATATTTCGACTTCAGCGGCTATACGGATATGGCACGAGGCGTGGCGCGAATGATGGGCTTCCGCTTAATGCTTAACTTTAATAATCCATACTTGGCAACGGGCCTGGGTGACTTCTGGTCCAGATGGCATATCAGCCTTTCCTCCTGGTTCAAAGACTACGTCTATATTCCCCTGGGAGGCAACCGCAAGGGCAAGTTTAACACGTATAAAAATATGTTTTTGACTATGGTGATTTCAGGATTATGGCATGGTGCGGCCTGGACATTTGTCATCTGGGGCGCGTTGCATGCGCTCGGGCGTTTTTGTACCAGGGAGTTGGAAAGAACCTCCTTCTACAAAGAAAGGGTGCCGAAAGTAGTGAAACAACTGCTCGTGTTTGTCTTTGTCAGCTTTGCATGGATTTTCTTCCGAGCTGCAACAATAAGTGACGCATGGGTGATTGTAACAAGAATATTCACCTCCGGACTGGCAAATCCCTATTGTCCATTGCCGGCTTTGGCCCTGGTCTTTGCTGTGTGGCTCTATCAGTTTGCTTATGAATCCAGATTTAGGAGTGTTCTTGAGCTAAGATACGTCCGCATAGGAATTGTTCTTTTGATGATTATCTACCTAACTGTTTTTACACCTGCAAGTGAGAAAGGATTTATCTACCTGCAGTTCTGAAATTAGTTAGATTTTAAGAGGCTTAAATAACTGAGGCAAAATGCGATGCCTGAAAGTAACATCTTAGAAAACCGAAAAGATTTTTGTCCGCCTAATAAAACTGAAGTTGTATTCAGTTCCAACAGCGTGCGTTTATCCGGCTACGAATGGATTTTCGTTGGAATTGTTGCCCTGGCATTGTTTTGTTTCGGGCCGGGACTCTGGGAGCGGATGGAAAAATTTAAACCTCAATCCAACTATCGCCTGCCCTTTGAGTTAAGCAATGATTACTGGTTGTACAGCCGCTATAGTCGGCTTGCTTGTTCCCGGAACGAAATTCTTGTGATTGGGGATTCGGTCATTTGGGGGCATTTCGTGTCCAAAAATGACACGTTGTCCGAGTATCTCAACGAAATTGCGGGCCGCGAGAAGTTCGCTAATTTGGGTGTGGATGGCATTCATCCCGCGGCGTTGGCGGGTTTGCTGAAATACTACGGCCGCGATATATCGAATAAAAAGGTTATCCTGCATTTTAATCCGTTATGGATGAGCTCCAGGAAACACGATTTACAAACAGAAAAAGAGTTCCGCTTCAATCATCCCAAACTGGTACCGCAGTTTATTCCAAACATTCCCTGCTATAAGGACCCATATTCTAAGAGGTTTTCCGCTGTAGTAGAACGCTATGTGCCTTTTTTAAGCTGGACATCTCATTTGAAGATTGCCTATTTCAAGAACATGGACCTGCCCACATGGACAATGGAGCACCCCTACGAGAATCCCGCCCGCACCGTCACTCTCGAGCTTCCCGCCTCTGCCAACAATAGTCAGAACGAACATATTTCCTGGACGGAGAAGGGGACATCCAAAACAGATTTTCAGTGGGTTGAGCTCGAGACCTCACTGCAATGGAACTTTTTCCAGCGGTCGGTTAAGCTGCTGAAGGAAAGAGGCAACAGCGTATTCGTCCTCGTTGGCCCATTTAACGAGCACATGCTCAAGGGCCGGAGCATCGAGATTTATCGAAAGATGAAAAGTAAGATTGAAGACTGGCTGCAACAAAATAATATCGCCTACTATATGCCTGCGACTTTGCCCAGCGAGTGGTATGTTGACGCCAGTCACCCGATGAGCGAAGGATATGCCATGCTTGCGAAACAGCTCTTTGAAAATGAGTCTTTCAGATCCGGCATCCTCGCTCCGTCGCCGAAGCCTTAAAGCGTAGGCGACTATTCCAGCGGCGATTTTGCCTCATCTGATGCAGTTACGCACGCTTTCCCCTGCTGGGAAGGGTCTTCGACTTACAGGCGCGCTAATATGAACTTTTCCCGCTGAAGCATTGCTTATCTGTGTTACTTTTTATTATCTGTCTCTACAGACCGGGCCACTCGGAAACCTATAAAATCCATTTCAGGCAGCCACCAAATGCTCTTGGGTATCTGTGGGTCGCCAGAGCGCCACCAATCTTCCTCAAAGCTTCTGGCTGCACCGCGCAGCGCTTCTACAGAGCTGCTATAGTCACCGCCGCGAGCTACGTGCACTTTGCCGGTCTTTGGTCCTTTCGGATTGACTGCCGGGTTTTTCTTGGCAGCTTCCTTGTAAGCGGTGGGACTGTAAAAATCGAAAACCCACTCGCGAACATTGCCTGACATATCATAGAGACCCCAGGCATTGGGCTTTTTCTTGCCTACGGGATTAGTCTCACTATCGGCATTTGCTTCATACCAGGCAAAATCTTTGAGCCCGCTTGGGTCATTCCCGACGCCGAAGATATTCGTGGTGCTGACCCGGCAGGCGTACTCCCATTCGGCCTCTGTTGGTAAGCGATAATCCTTGCCGGTTTTCATTGAAAGCCACCTGCAGAAGGTCATGGCGTTGTGCCAGGTCATCCCCATGGCCGGGTGTGTTTCCTCGTATCCCATCGTCATGTCACCATAGACAGGTGTAGGGCCTGTAATCGCATCAACTTCATCCTTGCCCTGCTGCTCTGTGTCCTTTTTTGCCTCCTGTACCTCAATGAAGTCCCTCTTAGCACTGACCGTTTCTTGATAGTAGGCCAGAAAAAGCTCAATGGTGGTCTCTTTCGTACAAAGGTAAAATTGTTCGAGGCGCACCTCGTGCTGTGGTCCTTCATGGTCCTCACGACCAGCCTCATCCACCGGGCTGCCCATTGTGAAACTGCCTTTGGGAATGAGGACCATATCAAAAGAGACTTTCTCGCCGTCTTTGGTCATAATGGTCTCGGTATATTTCTTCAGGGGTCTATCTTGCCAGGCCGCGGTATCTGAAGCCATCGTGACGGCGAGCAGGCTCGTTAGGGCAATAACATAAGTCAGTGTACGACTCATACTCATCTTCTGTCTCCTCAAAACGTTTCCTTAAAAAAAGCAAACAGCCATTTCGGCAAAAATATCTTTGACGGTTATATCTACTTCGTTAGGCCTATCTTTGTTTCAGTTTTTTTTTGTTTGCGGTGAGTGTCTTTCGCCTCAAATCATTTTCGTAAAACCCGGCTTGGGTACAGGATAGCTGCCATGGGCACCGGCCTTAACCGGCGGCTCCATGTCATCGCGGCAATCCTCCGGCTTAGGCGGATAATAAAAATCGGACTTGTTGATTTGCTCCCAGGTAACCTCTTTACCGGTGTAACACGAGATTTGTCCCATCACGCCGACCATCGTGCTGCGGGCCATGTAGTCGCCGTTGTTGACGGGCTTGCCGGCGCGAATCGCCGCAAAGAGCACATCGTGCTCTATCTGATAAGGATTACATCTTCCCTTCCAGCGCCAGTTTGTCTCACCCCAGATTCGGCACTGCTTAATGTCCGCCTTGCCTTTGCTGCCAAACACAATGCTGGAATCTTCGTTGTAACACCCGTTCGTCGTACGGCAGAAGGCGTAGATGCGCACCCCATTGTCGCATTCGTAAATCACCGAATGATGGTCGAATACATCACCATAGATAGGCTCGGTCATAGAAGAGCGTCCGCCCAAGCCGTGGCATTTCACGGGGACTTGATTGTGCATTGCCCAACTGGCGCGGTCCAGGTTGTGCACCAGCGACTGGGGGACATCGTCTCCGGAGAGCCAGCGGAAATGGTATTGGGTGCTGCATTGCCACTGGAGCTCCGAGAGTCCTGGCTTGCGATTAATCACACCGTATGGGGGGCGGAGGAAGTTTTCTTCAATAGAGACTATCTCGCCGATGGCGCCGTCATGGATTCGCTGGACGGTTTCGGCGTAGCCTGTGTGATATCTGCTGTGCAGGCCGGAAACAATGCACAGCCCCTTCTGCTTTGCCAGGTCGGCGGCCTGTTGCATAAGCTTGACCCCGGCCGGGTCGATGCCGTGCGGCTTCTCCACAAAAACATGCTTTCCGGCCCGAATCGCGGTCATAGAATGGAGCGGGTGGAACTTGGCCGCGTTGGCAATCAGAACCACATCCGACGACTCAATCACGTGCTTGTAGCCGTCGAAGCCCGCAAAACAGTGAGCATCGTCCGCAACGACCTGATCTCCCTTTTGTTCTTTGAGAATCCTGCGTTTTTCTTTGACACGGTCCATAAAGATGTCACACATAGCAACCAGGCGCGCGCCGGAGTCCGCTGTGAGCGCCTGAGCGGCTGCACCCGTGCAACGTCCTCCGCAACCTACCATGCCTACGCGAATGGTATCGCTGCCGGCGGCGAACACACTGCGATTGATGCCTAAAGCACCTGACACAGCAGCCGAAGCCGCCACGGTCGAAGCTTTCAAGAAATCGCGCCGCGTTGTACCGGCGCCTTTGTCTGATTCATTTAAATGTGCCATAATACCTCCTTTTTCGATGAAATTGTAAAGTGCCTAAAGTGAGCTAAAGTGCCTAAAGTGAGCTAAAGTTATCAGTTTTTTAACTTTAGGCACTCTAAACTTTAGGCATTTTAGGCACTTTTCAGATAACCATTAAAATCTTAGTATTCCCGGTCCTTGAGGATTCCCGGTTGCGGAACGGGGTATTTGCCTTCGGAGTCCGAACGCAGAGGTGCTTGGGAATCCATTGTCAATTCGCCGACGCTGGGAGCAAACTCATGCTTGCAGTTGAGTGCCTGGTCGTAGGTGATTATCTGGCCTGTATGGGCAGCCATTCGGCCCATAGTGTTCACCAGGCTAACTTCGGCACCGCGCTTGACCTCGTTATAAGGCTTGTCCTGACGAATGGCATCGATAAGGTCGTCCCATTCGTTCTGATAGGGATTTGACTCTTCTCGGCTGACGTTAGATTGCCAGATCATGTCTGAGCGCACGGGAGTCTGGCCCTTGAAAATGCTGGAGGGCCTCCCACAATCGCCGCTCTTGGAAGCGATTGCCATGCCTTTGGTGCCGTGAAGGTAGCTCGAGTAGATGTTCTGGCAGCCCGTCATGCGGCGCCCGTCGAAATTGAACGTAGTTCCGTCGGCATACGTGTATTCCACCGCGTACAGGTCAAAATTCTGGTCAACGCTATCGTCGTGATAGTGTTGAGCGCCAAGCGCCTGGGCCTTAACCGGCCAGGCGTTCTTCATCCAGCCGAGATGATCGATGATGTGAATGTAGTAGTCACTATACATACCACCGCTTGCCCACAGGAAGCTGTGAAAATTCCGGATCTGATAGAGCAACTCGCTG
>CAZLIO010000246.1:0-5943 GCA_964559025.1 uncultured Pirellulales bacterium
CCTTAATAGAACTGCTGGTGGTAATCGCTGTCATCGCTTTATTGATGGCGATATTGATGCCTGCACTGCAAATGGCGAGGGAACAGGCAAAGAAAATTACCTGCTCTAATAACCTCAAACAAATCGGCATTAGTTTGCATTTGTACGGCTCGGAGAATGACAACCGGCTGCCGCTCAACGAAAGCGGAAACTGGCTGTGGGACATCGCTTACAGTACGACCGATTATATTATTGCGACCGGCGGCAGTAAACATACTTTTTATTGTCCCTCCGACCCATTGAAAACCCCGGATATGGCCATACTTTGGCAGTTCTCCCAAAATCTTCCGTTTGGAACCGCTACCGATTCTGTACCGGAACCTACAACTAACCGAGGCAGCCAGTTTCGAGTTACAAGCTACTTCTGGATGATGGATACCGTTAATGGAAGGTCATATCACCCGGAGGGAACGCCTAAAAAGGAATGGGTTAAAACACTAACACATAAGCAAGCCACCTCAACTGAGCTGGTTACCGACGCGACCCTCAGCAGCAGTTCCGACCCAAAGACCGCCACCTTTACCGAGGTCCACGGTGGTTCATGGTCCAGATGGCAGATTCCCGACCGCACAAACCACCTGAGATATGGAGGCAGACCGGCCGGTGCTAATATTGTCTTCCTTGACGGACATAACGAATGGCGGCGATTCAGCGAAATGGACGTTCGTGTCTCACCCCCTTACCATTGGTGGTGAATTGTAAATCAAAGCTCGAAGCACGAAATACGAAATCCGAAACAAATTCAAATGACCAAAATACAAAACTTAAAGTTTGGGACATTTGGAATTTGAATTTTTGAGATTGTTTCGAATTTCGATATTCGAGTTTCGGATTTCATATTTAGAAAGGCAGCTCGGCCTGGATGCAGTGATGATGAAAAGAAGAACGCTGGTCTTACTCTTTGCAACCCTCATTAAATCTGATATAATCAACCGTCAGGAGTTTGCTTTATATTGAGATTCTCACTGACAGTAAGTGCTGCTTGCTGTGCAATAGTTTATTGTTTGAAAAGAAAAAATTAAAAGGCAATTTTTTCTTTTCAAAGTATGCCTAACCTCGATTTTGCAGAAGACTTAAAACAAAGATTTAGGAGTACCTGCTATGACAAATCTAAAGTCCTTTCGATTGAATTTAAGCATTGTCTTTGGCCTGTTTCTTATTGCCGCCCCGGCGATTGCGGCTGACTGGCCGACCTACCGCCATGACAATGCGCGCACGGGCGGCACGTCCGAATCGCTGACGGCCCCGCTGAGCCTGCAATGGATTTACACGCCGGCTCATTCTCCCCGTCCCGCCTGGTCCGGACCGGCTAAGCGCCCGAGGGAGGGTTTCGAGCTGCTCCATCGAGTGATTTTCGACGATGCTTTTCAAGTGGCTGCGGTTGGTAACACGGTCTATTTCGGGTCTTCATCTGATGATAAAGTGTATGCACTTGATACTGTTACAGGCCGCGAACGCTGGTCATTCTTCACCGGTGGGCCGGTGCGTCTGGCGCCGGTGGTCTGGAAAGATAGGGTTTTTGTCGGCTCCGATGACGGTTTTGTTTATTGCCTGAAGGCCGAAAGCGGAAACGTGGTCTGGAAAGTACGCGGTGGGCCGAACGATGAAAAGCTTCTGGGCAGCGGCAGAATGATTTCTCGCTGGCCTATTCGAACCGGCGTGCTCGTTGATTCGGGAATTGCATATTTCGGCGCAGGAATATTTCCACACGAAAACGTTTACCTCTGTGCTGTGCAGGCAGATGACGGGACGGTTATCTGGAAAAATAACAATATTAGTGAACAGGACGCATATCGCAAGGACCTCTCGCCCCAGGGATACCTGCTGGCCACGAGCACCCGGCTTTTTGCGCCATCCGGCAGGGCTTTGCCTGTCGGCTTCGACCGCGCAACCGGCAGCGAGGTTTTCAGCCGAAGTTACGGCTGGAGGGGAGAGCAGGCCGGAGGTGCCATTGGAGGCACATACGCACTGCTTGCCGATGAGCAAATTTACACAGGCACGCAGCAGCACCTTCTGGCTCTCAACCAGAATACCGGTAGTGTAGGTTTCGGCTGGTTCCCGGGCCGACGACTCGCGGTGGTGGGGAATATGGCCTATATGGCAACCGGAAGCCAACTGATGGCTATGGACCGAACTAATTATGCCCAGGCCAGCAGACGTCGTAATTCGCTGGAGTACAAGATAAAGTCACTGCGAAGCAGTCTCAGAAGCGCCAGGGGCGAGGACCGCAAAAAACGGGAACAGCAATTAAAAACTGCAGAAGAAGAATTGAGCCGGCACCGCAGTGAGAATATTGGTCCGACCCTCCGGTGGCGTGTGCCAAGCCAGTGCGATGCGGAATTGATACTGACTTCTAACCTGGTGGTCGCCGGTGGGCAGGGGCAGGTTAATGCCTTCAGCAGGGACAACGGCCAGGCCCTCTGGGAAACGGAAGTTGATGGCAAAGCACGGGGATTGGCCGTCGCCAATGACCAGCTCTACGTCAGCACGGATACAGGCAAAATCTATTGCTTTGCTGCAAAGCGATCGGCTAAATCGAAAACTCCGGTGCCCAGCCCGCGCGTCAGGCAGGCAGCGAACCCTTATCCTCAAGACGAGCTGACCGGAGTTTACGAAGCGGCCGCCGAAGCGATTGTTATGGAGAGCGGTGTTACAAAGGGCTATTGCCTTGTGGTCGGTGCCGAATATGGCCGTCTGGCATGGGAGCTGGCGCGGCGTACGGACTTTACCATTATCGGGATCGAACCCGACCCGGAAAAAGTTGCCGCAGCGAGATTAGCCCTGGACGCGGCGGGCCTGTATGGCCAGCGGGTAACCATTAACCAAGGTAATCTTTCGAATCTGCCGTACTCGAACTATTTTGCCAACCTGATTGTCTCCGACAGTCTGCTGCTGACCGGTCAGATACCTGGTAACCCCGAGGAGCTCGTGCGGCACCTGAAGCCGTGCGGCGGTGCCATTTGTCTTGGTGTATCGGCCAATACATCTGGAAAAGCACGTGCCATCTCTTCCGAGCAGCTCAGCCAGTGGCTGAGGGGGCTGGAATTAGGACAATGCCGAATCAGCCAAACCAACGGCTGCTGGGCGACTCTCAAACGCGGGGCACTGCCGGGGGCAGGCAAATGGACACACCAATATGCCGAACCGGGCAATACCGCCTGCAGCGACGACCAAGTCGTGGGCGGTCCGCTGGGTCTGCTGTGGTTCGGCGACCCCGGCCCGGCCCCGATGGTCAATCGCCACGATGCCGCCGCCGCACCTCTCGCGTTCAACGGTCGGCTGTTCGTGCAGGGTGAAAACGTCGTGATGGCCTACGATTCTTACAACGGCGTTCTGCTGTGGAAGCGTGATATACCCGGTGCGATGCGGACGCGACTGAAGAGAAGAGAGTGCGGCAACATAGCCGCCTTCGAAGACAGTTTCTTCGTTGCTCTCGGCTATAAATGTCTGCGGCTCGACGCCGAAACAGGACAGACCCGCCAAACCTACAATATGCCTCCAGCCACCGAAGGCAGCTCACATCGGTGGGGATACCTCGCCTATGTTGATGGTATCCTCTACGGCAGCGCGATGAAACAAACAGGTGTCTCGGATTCAGTTTTCGCCATTGATTCGCGAAGCGGCGAGACGCTATGGAATTACGGGGGCAAGAACATCATCAACCTGACTATCGCTATCGGGGACGGATGGTTCTTTTTTATCGACAGCTCGCTGACGCCGGAACAGCGGCAGCAGTTACTGCGACAGGACAAATCAAATCTGATGAATCTTAGACCCGAAGAGGCCGAAAAAGCGGAAGCAGCCTACAAGGAGCTCGACGTGCGCCTTGCCATTGCGCTGGATGCTCAGACTGGGGGGAAGCTCTGGGAAAGGGCTGTAGATGTAACCGACTGCAGCAATATTGGAATAGGCGGCGGCGAACTGACGGCGATGTACCATGACGGCGTCGTGGTCTTATGCGGGGCCAACGCAAACGGCCATTATTGGAGTCAGTTCCTCTCGGGCCAGTTCTCGCAGCGTCGGCTGGTGGCTCTTTCAGCCAACAATGGTAAACTGCTCTGGGCTAAAGACGCCAACTATCGTCATCGTCCGGTTATCATCGGCGATATGGTCATGGCTGAGCCCTGGGCGTTTGACCTCAAGACCGGCGAGCAAAGGACACGCCATCATCCTCTGACCGGCGCCGAGACGGTGTGGCAGTTCCTGCGGCCGGGCCATCACTGCGGTGCGATTTCCGCCTGTCCACAAATGCTTTTGATGCGTTCGGGCGCCACCAGCTACTACGACCTGCGAGACGACAGCGGCATACGTCATTTCGCCGGGCACCGAACCGGATGCTGGATTAACGCAATTCCTGCTGACGGTCTTGTCCTGGCACCCGAAGCCAGTGCCGGCTGCATTTGCCTTTACCCCATAGTCTGCTCGATTGCACTTGAGCCTCGTCCTGACCACGAGCGATGGAGTATCTACAGCACCGGCGGAGCTAACACGCCCGTTCAACACCTGGCCGTCAATCTCGGCGCACCCGGCGACAGACGCGATGCAAACGGTACACTATGGTTCGGGTACCCGCGGCCCGGACTGCCGCAGAACCGTGCAGCGATGGGCTTCTCACTCAAACTGGGAATGGACTTTCTTGGCGAGCCGGAATATCTTAGCCGCAACAGCGAAACTCAGACTTTGGATGGAACCGATACCCCCTGGCTGTTTGCTTCCTTTGCCCGTGGACTTAGACGCTGCATCGTGCCGCTTTTGTCTGAGGCGGAGAGGGGCGCCGAATATACGGTAAGACTATATTTTGCAGATTTTGATAATACGCAGACAGGTAAACGCACCTTCGACATTAAGCTGCAGGGACAGGTGGTTCTTGACGACTTCGATATTGTCAGGGATGCAGCGGGTTCCTGCAAAGCCGTTGTGCGTCAGTTCCGGGGCATTGCGGTCAGTCGCGACCTGGAAATCGAACTCGTTGCGCAAGATGAGAAGCTCTCATCGAAGAACGGTGTACCGGTTCTTTGTGGTGTGGAACTGCTGCGGGAAAGAAAAACAGCCGAAGTCGCAACAACGGTTCATGCTCGATAATAGGCCTTCCCGGCCCACGAAGAACAAGGAGAAAAATGAGCACAAATTTAACCACACGCCGCCAGTTATTAAGGGCAATGGGGCTGGGAGCTGCGCTGCTGGTGTCCGGAAAGGGGCAGGTATTTCCGGCTGACAGTAGGAAAAAGCGACCGAATATTCTATTGATAACAGCCGATGATATGAACTGCGATTCGCCGGGCTGCTTCGGCGGACAGACACCCGATATTACACCCAACATCGACCGCCTGGCTTCTGAGGGCATGCGTTTTGCCCATGCTCATATTACCATAGCGGTTTGCCAGCCCAGCCGTTCAGTATTGATGACCGGCCGCTATCCCCACCGCAATGGGGCTGAGGGTTTCCAGCCGATTAATACTAATGTGCCGACCCTGCAGGAGGGCCTGCATAAGGCCGGCTACCTCAACGGCATTCTCGGCAAGGTCAAGCACCTGGCGCCGATAGAGAAGTTCAAGTGGGACATGGTGAAGGATGTTGGAGAATTGGGTAACGGCCGCGACCCGAAACTTTACTATAAGTATGCAAGAAACTTTTTCCAACAGGCAGCAAACAAAGACCAGCCGTTTTTCCTGATGGCCAATTCTCACGACCCCCACCGTCCGTATCATGGCAGCTTACAGGAGCAAAATAAGTTTGCGAAAGTGCTCAAAAATATTCCGGCACCCTCGCGAGTGTATCGAATTGAGGAAGTTCAGGTTCCCGGCTTTCTGCCCGACATTCCCGACGTACGTAAGGAAATAGCGCAGTACTATAGCTCGGTCCGCCGCTGTGACGACACGGTTGGAGCGGTAATGCGTGCTCTTC
>CAZLIO010000247.1:0-3969 GCA_964559025.1 uncultured Pirellulales bacterium
ATCAAAAAAACAAATTTTCTTAAATAATATATGCCTAACCTCAATTTTGCAGGAGCCTTATGTTTTAAGAACAGGAGAAACGAAAATGAAGAAAATCACGTTTGGAGTAATCATTGGAAACCGAGGATTTTTCCCGGATATATTAGCAAAACAAGGACGAAAAGATATACTTGATATGCTTAAGAAAAACGGCTTCAACACGTTTGCCCTGTCGATGCAGCAGACAAAATACGGCGCGGTTGAGACCTTCGAGGATGCCAAGAAATGCGCTGCGCTTTTTGCAGAAAAGAGTGAAAAGATTGACGGGGTAATTGTAACACTGCCGAACTTCGGTGATGAAAAAGGAGTGGCCGAGACAATAAAACGCTCAGGGCTTAATGTACCGATCCTGATTCATGCCGAGCCGGATGCACAGGACAAAATGAGCATCGCCAACAGGCGTGATTCTTTCTGCGGCAAGATAAGCGTTTGCAATAATCTCAGGCAAGCCGGTATTCCATATACGCTGACCAGCTCGCATACGGTTAAGGTCACTTCGGCTGAATTCAAAAAAGATTTGGGCGATTTTGCTTCGGTGTGTAGAATTATTAAAGGCCTGAAGAACGCAAGGTTTGGCGCCATTGGCGCACGAACCGGGGCTTTTAATACGGTCCGTTACAGCGAAAAAATCCTCGAACTATCAGGCATCTCGATTGAGACGATAGATTTGTCTGAAATCCTTGGAAGAGCTGCGCGACTTGCTGATAACGACAGAGGGGTTAAGAGAAAATTGAATTCAATCGAGAAATATGTTCCGACCAAATCGGTTCCTGCTGAGAAGCTTTTGAAGATGGCCAAATTCGGTTATGTGGTGGACCGGTGGATAAAGGAAACCGAGCTTAACGGTACGGCCATTCAGTGCTGGACATCTCTGGAGGAGTTCTTTGGGATAGTTCCCTGTACACTTATGAGTATAATGAGCGAGTCGCTGGTTCCGAGCGCGTGCGAGGTTGATATTACGGGATTGTTGGGGATGTACATTCTTCAATTGGCCGGCGGCACGCCCAGCGCCCTTCTGGACTGGAACAATAACTACGGTGCCGAGCCTGACAAGGCTGTCTTGTTCCATTGCAGCAATCTGCCAAAATCATTCTTTAAAAATTCTAAAATGGACTACCAGGAGATAATTGCCGGGACAGTGGGAAAAGAGAACACTTACGGAACCGTTGTCGGCAGGATAGCACCGGGCAAGGCAACTTTCTGCAGAACCGCTACTGATGATACTGCCGGCATTATCAGCGTTTATGTCGGCGAAGGTGAATTTACAAACGATAAACTCGACACATTCGGAGGTTTCGGCGTGATGAAAATTGCGAATCTTCAGAGGCTCCTGCAATATGTATGCAAGATGGGCTTCGAACATCATGTTGCTGTGAACCGGACAGAAAAAGCCGACGCAATAGCAGAAGCTCTTGAAAACTATATGGGCTGGGATGTCTATCGGCACGAATAGAATTAAGATTCTCCAACAGCTTTCCAGTCGAGTAAAGCATACTGCAAAAATAGAAAGGAGCATATCATGAGGGTAAAAAGGATAAGTATAGTAATACTTGGGATTTGCCTGGCAGCAGGTCTTCAGGAATTTGATGCCGACGCAAAGAGTGAGGTCTCAAAGGATTATCCTATTGGGCCGGTACCTTTTACTGACGTTGAGCTTACGGACGAGTTCTGGGCGCCCCGGATTGAGACGAACCGAAAGGTCTCGATTCCTTACGCTTTCGGGAAGTGCGAAGAGACAGGCCGGATTGATAATTTTGCCATAGCCGGCGGCCTGATGGAAGGTGAGCATCGGGCCAATTATCCTTTCGATGATACGGACCCGTACAAGATTCTCGAAGGTGCCGCATACTCGCTGAGCGTTCATCCCGATGCGAAGCTTGATAAATTCCTGGATGAGCTGATTGTCAAGATTGCTGCTGCACAAGAGGACGACGGTTACCTGTACACCTGCCGGACGAACAAAGCGAAGAACTTAATCAATTCGTACGGCAAAGAACGCTGGTCAAATCTTAGTCGCAGTCACGAATTGTATAACATGGGCCATCTTTATGAGGCGGCGGTGGCGCATTACCAGGCCACCGGCAAACGTAGCCTGCTGGACGTTGCAATTAAGAATGCCGACTTTCTGGATACGGTATTCGGTCCGGGCAGGAATGAAACCGCACCCGGTCACCAGATAATTGAGATGGGACTGGCCAGACTCTACCGGGCCACCGGCGATAAAAAATACCTGAAACTGGCTAAGTTCTTTCTTGATACCCGCGGCCCCGGCGGAAATGAATATAACCAGTCGCACAAGAAGGTTGTTGAGCAAAGCGAAGCCGTTGGTCATGCCGTGCGCGCCTCATATATGTACTGCGGTATGGCGGATGTCGCGGCATTGACGGGGGACAGCAGTTACCTCAAGGCAATCGACCGGATATGGGAGAACGTCGTTACGAAGAAACTGTATCTGACCGGCGGTATCGGGGCCACAGGTTCCGGCGAGGCCTTCGGCAAAAATTACGACTTGCCAAACGAAACCGCCTACTGCGAAACCTGTGCAGCTATAGGCAACGTTATGTGGAACCATCGGATGTTTCTATTCCACGGCGATGCAAAGTACGTCGATGTGCTGGAGCGAACTTTGTACAACGGTCTGATTTCGGGTGTGTCCCTGGAGGGAGACAGTTTTTTCTATCCTAATCCACTTGCCTCGCAAGGCCAGCACAAACGAAGTCCCTGGTTTCCCTGCGCCTGCTGTCCGGGGAACATGACCCGCTTTGTGTCTTCGGTCCCCGGCTACATATATGCACAGGCAGGAAACAATCTGTACGTCAACCTGTTTGTTGGTGGCACCGGCACTATCAGGGTGAAAAAGAACACGGTGCGGATAAAGCAGCAAACTCGATACCCGTGGGACGGAGCGGTGAAGATTACGGTTGAACCGAAACAATCGGCGAAGTTTACAATTTGTGTTCGCATTCCCGGCTGGGCGCAGGATAAGTGCTTGCCGAGTGACTTGTATCGCTATAAGGAGATTAGCGATGAAAAAGTGGGTCTGAAAGTTAACGGCAAAACAATTCCTTTAAAGATGGAAAAAGGCTTTGCCCGTATTAATCGAAAGTGGAAGAAGGGCGACGTAATTGAATTAAATCTGCCGATGCCTGTTCGGCGGGTGCTCTGTCACGAGGACGTAACAGACAACGTTGGAAAAGTGGCGCTGGAGCGGGGGCCAATTGTATATTGTGCCGAATGGCCCGACAATAACGGCCATGTGTTTAATATTGTTCTGCCCGATGATGCGAAGCTAACGAGTGAATATCATAAGGATATGCTCAATGGCATTACGGTAGTTCGCGCTAAGGCTATCGGTTTAAGTTACGCCAAGGACTCCAAAGCCGTATCGAAAAGACAGCAGGATTTTGTTGCGATTCCCTATTATGCCTGGGCACACCGCGGCACCGGTGAGATGGCGGTCTGGTTAGCAAGTAACGCCTCGGCGGCGGAGCCGGTGACGCCGGCGGGAATGATACGAAACCCTTCATTCGAAAAAGCACTCGGTAATCAACCAGCCGGATGGAAAACACAAACATACGGCGGAAAAGCCGAATTCAATTATACCACAGTCGGTCGCTCAGGTAAGCGGAGCGTTATGATAGCTTCCGAAGACGGTGCGGACGCCGGCTGGCTAACTACGGTAATCGTCAAGCCGCACTCACAATACAGATTATCCGCCTGGATTAAGACGGAAAATCTGGCTGCCGGAACGGGCAAAGGCGCCCTCTTAAATCTGCACAACATTCAGCCTCTACAAACACCGGCGGTTAGCGGAACCAAAGACTGGACAAAGGTCGAGCTTGTGTTTGACACGGGAGATAATGCCGCCGTGCAAATTAACTGTCTGTTCGGCGGCTGGGGATTGGCCACAGGCAAAGCATGGTTTGACGA
>CAZLIO010000247.1:4069-5909 GCA_964559025.1 uncultured Pirellulales bacterium
TAAGATTGATGCGAACAAGACCGCAGAGCCAATCTCGAAGTATATCTACGGTCAGTTTATCGAGCACCTCGGGCGATGTATTTACGGCGGCATCTGGGCAGAGATGCTCGAAGACCGCAAATTCTATTTTCCCATCACGCCGAATTACGATCCCTATCGCAGCACTCGGGGCGTATCCAAAAATCATCCGTTCGCGGTGGTTGGCGCATCACCCTGGCAAATCATCGGCCCAGGCGATTCGGTGACTATGGTCAAAGAAGATTCCTTTGTCGGCGAACACACTCCGCTCATTCAGCCCGGCAGCGGTATCCGACAGCTTGACCTGGGACTGATTAAAAATAAAGAATACGCCGGTTATATATACCTCAAACCAAAACGGCAAAGTACGAATGTTAAGATATCACTTCTCTGGGGTGACAAACAGGAAGAACAAGAATCCATTCACACTCTGGTTGTTGCGAACGATTACGGCAAATATCCATTTAAGTTTACAGCCGGGGCCGAGACTTCAAACGGCAAGCTGGAAATCGAGGTGGACAAAATAGCGATGGGGCCATGCCTTGTGGGCACGGTCTCACTTATGCCGGCAGACAACATCGATGGCATGCGGGCCGACACACTGGAACTGCTGAAAGAGCTCGACGCCCCGATGTATCGCTGGCCCGGCGGTAACTTTGTCAGCGGATATGACTGGCGCGACGGCATCGGTGACAGAGACCATCGACCACCCCGTAAAAATCCCGCCTGGACCGGAGTGGAGCACAACGACTTCGGCTTCCACGAATTTGTTCGGTTTTGCCGTATTGTCGAGGCCGAACCGCTGGTGACCGTCAATACCGGTTTCGGGGATGCCTACTCCGCGGCTGCTCAACTGGAATACTCCAACGGCTCAGCCGATACACTGATGGGCTCTTTACGGGCCAAAAACGGCGAGCCGGAACCCTTTAATATTCGCTACTGGGCTATCGGTAACGAAATGTTCGGTGACTGGCAGCTCGGGCATATGAAGCTGGAGCATTATGTCCAAAAGCATAACTGGGTCGTGGACAAAATGCGCGAAGTTGACCCGGACATCATCCCGATTGCTTCCGGAAACGCCGGCTCCTGGAGCGAAGGATTACTGAAGAGCTGCTCGAATCATATTGATATGATTGCGGAGCATTTTTATTGTCAGGAAAAATCCAGCCTGATAGAACATACTTCTCAAATCGCCAACAACATCAAACGAAAAGTTGAATTCCATCAACAACTACGGCAAAAATTGGATACTCTGAAAGGCAAAGATATCCGAATCGCCATGACCGAATGGAACTACTGGTATGGTCCCTATCTGTTCGGCGAGCTGGGGACCAGATATTTCCACAAAGACGCACTGGGAATCGCCAAAGGCCTGCACGAATACTTTCGCCATTCGGATATAATCTTCCTGGCCAATTATGCCCAGACTGTCAACGTCATCGGCTGCATTAAGACCACCAAGACCGCTGCTGCCTTCGAGACGACGGGATTGGCCTTGAAACTTTACCGTAACCATTTTGGAACTGTGCCGGTTGCTGTCACCGGTGACGCTTATCCGCTCGATGTGGCAGCGGCCTGGACCAGCGACCGTAAAGCCCTGACCGTTGCCATCGTCAATCCTACGGAGCAGGAACATGAGCTGCCGGTGGACCTGGAAGGCGCCCGGCTTAGCGGAAGGGGACGGTTGTGGCTAATTGCCAACGAAGACCCTATGGCCTACAATGAACCCGGTAAAGAACCCCGTGTTAAGATTGTTGAAAAGAGAATTGATAACGTATCGAGCAAACTTGATGCACCGGCACTGAGCATATCGTTGTACCTG
>CAZLIO010000248.1:0-5889 GCA_964559025.1 uncultured Pirellulales bacterium
AAAAACAGATTTTCTTAAATAATATATGCCTAACCTCAATTTTGCAGGAGCCTTACCATTATTATAAAAAGGAGCGTAAATTATGGCTTTTACATTACAATTAGGCCAACAGGCGCCGGATTTCAAATTACCTGCCACAGATGGCAGCACATACCAGTTATCTGATTTTGATGACGAGGTATTGGTAATCTTTTTCACCTGTAACCATTGTCCCTATGTCATCGGCTCTGACGAAGTCACTCGGCAGACGGCTGAAAATTTCGCCCCTCGGGGCGTTAAGTTTGTCGGAATAAATTCCAATAGCAAGAACACCTATGCCGAGGATGATTTCCAGCACATGGTCGCACGCATGGATGAATACAAATTCCCCTGGCTTTATCTTTATGACGAACCCCAGGAAATCGCAAAGGCCTATGGCGCTTTACGGACACCGCATTTTTTCGTATTTGACAAAGAGCGTAAGCTCATTTACACCGGCCGCGGCGTAGATAATCCTCGCCAAACGAGTAGGATGACGACCAACGACCTTGAAAGAGCTCTGGAAGAACACTTGGCCGGCAAACCTGTCGGTGTCCCGCTTACAAACCCCATCGGCTGCAATGTCAAATGGGAAGGAAAGGACCCGCATTGGATGCCCGTCGAGGCCTGTGATTTGGTCTGATACATCGAGCCCCCGTCGCACCAACAGCCTTCACAAGACACGAGCGACAGGTCAAGATTCACAAGAATCGAGAATCCAGTATCGCTTGTCCACCGTCCTGTCTGTCGTAGCTTCAGCGAAGACTGAAGCTGGTTCCTTCGTAGCCTTGGCGAAGAAGGATAGTGAAGTCGGAAGATTCCAACTTTAGCTCACTTTAGGCACTTTAGTTCACTTTAGCTCACTACTCACAAATTAACCAATTAACTACTCACCAATCGCCTTCCGTCCTCCGTCAGTGTCTTAAGTCAGTGTTCTAAGTCAGCGTCTCGTGTCTGATTCCACCAAATGTCCAATAGGCCAAAAATGGCTTTTTACAGTATTAAAACGTGTTTTTATTGCTCGACTTGACTTTTAGCAGATTAAGACTATACTTAAGTAGTCGGACGGTAATTTTTATCAGTTATCAATAGGAGTACCCATCGTGAGCGGGCTTCTCGGAGGGGTATCAAGAATCGCCTCTTTTTTGGCGGAGCCAAAGTAATATGGCAGGGATGTTTGACAATAGTTTAGTTATACAGGTTCAGCAGGCCAACGACATTATTGACGTGATTGGCGAGCACATAAGCCTCAAGAGAAAAGGCCGGGAAATGGTAGGCATGTGTCCTTTCCACGACGACCATCGCCCGAGTTTGAATGTCAGCAGCGTCAAGCAGATATTCAAATGTTTTGCCTGTGGTGCCGGCGGTGACGTGTTCAAATTTGTTCAGATGCGAGAGAACCTTACATTCCCACAGGCCATAGAAAGATTGGCCGAGCGAGCGGGCATTAAGCTAAAGCGTACTAAACCTGCGAAGGGCCAGGCCCAAAAGCCATCGGAAGATATCGACCCGAACAAGCTGGCAAAGGTCAACGCCTGGGCCGCTAAATACTTCCAGCAAAACCTCCACGATGAACAAAAGGGCAAACAAACCCGTGACTATATCGCCCAAAGGCAGATAACATCGCAAAGCGTAAAAGAATATCAGCTCGGCTTAGCAATTAATTCGCCCGATGATTTGCTCCAGACCGCAAAGGCTAAAAAAATACCAACCAAATTCCTGGAACAGGCCGGTCTAATCACAGCCCAACATCAGGACAAGTTTGTAAACCGCCTGATGTTTACTATTACCGATGTCACCGGCAGGGTTATTGGCTTCGGCGGTCGCACGCTGGACGAAACCGGCGCTAAATACATAAATTCGCCGACGACGCCTCTGTTCGACAAAAGCAATTCGCTGTACGGCCTGGAGCAGGCACGCCATCAGATTGTCTCCACAGGAACGGCGGTTGTTGTCGAAGGCTACACCGATTGCATAATGGCGCATCAATTCGGCTGCACCAATGTCGTTGCGACCTTGGGAACCAGTTTCACTGCAGGCCACGGACGCATCTTACGACGCTATGCGAAAAAAGTGGTCTTGCTTTTCGATAGTGACGTCGCCGGCATTGAAGCTGCCAACAGGGCCCTTGATGTCTGCCTCTCCCAGCGCATAGATATCAGACTTGCTTCGGTGCCGGAGGGTAAAGACCCCTGTGATTTTCTTTTGGCCGCCGGCAAAGAGCGGTTTGAACAGCTTGTAAGCGACGCTGTCGATGTCTTCCAGTTCAAATGGAACAGGTTGACAGCCAGTTTCGGCAGTGAGGACACTCTCGCCGGCAAAAGGTTAGCGATTGAAGAGTACTTACAGACGATAGCCACCGCCTTATGGGCCGGCAATGTCTCGCCGATAGACCGCGGTTTGATAGTGAACCAGGTTTCGAAGATTATAGGCCTTGACACTAAGCAAATTAACGCCGAGCTGAGCAAGAGACTCAGACAAGCACAAAGGGCAGCAAGTTATAACGCCGAAAACCAAAAAGCCCGGACCATAGATTACGGCCGGGGCCTCTTTGCCACAGCCCAGCGCGAGGTCCTCGAAGTATTGCTCAATGAGCCGAAGCTCTTTGAGATTGTAAAGCAAAAAATTACAGCGGACCTCTTCGATGTACCGATATTGAGACAAATTGCCGCGATTCTTTTTGAAACGTTGAATACCAATATTGATGCTTCGCTTGCAGAGATATTAGCCAAAACCGAATCTGTAGAGCTCGGCAGCTCTCTTGTGGAATTGACCCAGGCCGGAGAGGAAAAAGGAAATTTCCAGGCCCGCCTGACAGGCGCCCTGGATGTGATTGAGCGCTATCAGGCACAGAAACAAAACAGCCGCATCGAAACGATAGAGGACCCCAAACAATTTCTACGCAAAGTCTATGAAAATACCGGAAAGGAAAACCCTCACAACGTGGGTATGGTATAGTGAACAACCGCCCGCAAATAGCCGTAAAATACAATATACTCGACAAAATGTCCCGATTTTATCGGGATTGAAGATAATTTAACTTCGTGTTCTATGTGATTATGGGTTAATTTTATAAAACATATAGAAGGGTGCAAATTGTGGCAAAAAAAAGAAAAAAGAAAGCCAAACAAAATATCCCCGATAAAGTGAGCTCTGATAATGAGTCCTCAAAGAGCGCCGAAATCATAAGCCCGGAGCAGCAGATAAAATTGATCATCGAAAAGGGCGAGAAAAAAGGCTTTCTCACTTACGAGGAGATGAACGATGACTTGTCCGAGGATGCCATCAGCCTCAGTCGTCTGGATAGCCTGCTGGAGACGCTGGATGAAATGGGCATCACTCTGCTCGATGAGGCTGATGTCGAATCCCGGCAGGCCGCAAAAGCCCAGGAAGAGGAATTCGAAATCCCCGATGACCAAAGTACCTACAAAGAAAAGCAGCTAAAAGAGGACGAGCTGCTCGAAAAACAACTCGTCGGCGAGGAAGTCGCCAGACGAATTGACGATCCTATCAGGATGTATTTGACTCAAATGGGCCAGATACCTCTGCTGACGAGAAAGTCTGAAATCTCTCTCGCACGAAAGATTGAAATAGCGAGAATGGCCTTTAGAAGGAAAATGCTCCAAAACGACTACTGCGCCAGAAACTCCCTCGATTTACTACAGCAGGTACACAATGGCATGATGTCGTTCGATAGAACAATCAAAGTCGGTACCGCACCGCAGCTCACGAAAAGCGTAATCAAAAAGCGACTCTCTGAGAACATCAGGACCGTAGATAAACTGCTGAAAATCAACCAGGATCTGTTTAAGAAAACTCTCACGGACCAAAACAACAAGGAATCCAAAGCCCCATTGAAGCGAATACGCCGAAACAAACGAAAAGTCGCAACACTGCTCGAAGAGCTTAGCCTGCGGACCAGCAGAATTCAGCCTATTAAAAATAAGCTCCACGGCATCTGCGGTAAAATGCACCAATTAGAACAAATTATCACAGCAGGCCCTAACGACGAGATAACCGTCGATGATATCAATACGATGAGGCAGGAGTTGACCGGCCTTACCGAATTGGTGATGGAAACGCCGAAACAGCTTAACAAAAGACTGTACTCACTGGACCGAGTCTTCAGTCAATATGAAAACACTAAACGAACGCTCTCCAGCGCAAACCTTAGATTGGTCGTTTCTATCGCCAAGAAATATCGCAACCGTGGCCTGAGCTTTCTGGATTTAATCCAGGAAGGCAATACCGGCCTGATGAGAGCCGTGGACAAATATGAGTACCGAAGGGGCTATAAGTTCAGCACCTATGCCACCTGGTGGATTCGACAGGCGATTACCCGTGCGATAGCCGACCACGCGCGAACGATTCGCATCCCCGTGCATATGATAGAGACGATGAGCCGACTGCGAACGGCCGGCAAAGTCCTTCATCAGAAGTTAGGCAGAGAAGCTACTGTTGAAGAAATCGCCGAGGAAGCCGAGATGAGTATCGAAGAGGCCCGCAGGGTGCTCAAGATTTCCAAGCATCCCATCAGCCTCGACAGGCCGATAGGCGAAAGCGAGGACAGCTACTTCGGCGACTTTATCGAAGATAATGACGTCGATTCACCGGTGGCCTCAGCTACTCAGGAAATGCTCAGGGAAAGAATCGATGTGGTCCTCAAAACGCTTTCATATCGCGAGCGCGAGATTATCAAGCTGCGATACGGGATCGGCGACGGCTACACCTATACGTTAGAGGAAGTCGGCAGAATCTTCAAGGTTACACGCGAACGCGTCAGACAGGTTGAGGCAAAAGCCATACGCAAGCTCCAGCACCCAGTCCGCGCCCGCAAGCTCGAAGGCTTCATAGACCATAAAACTGCGTAGATGCTGAGCGGTGAGTAGTGAGCTAAAGTAAGTTAAAGTGAACTAAAATCCCTAAAGTGAGCTAAAGTAACTAAAGTTGGATGCTCGATGCTGGATGCTCGTGAGAGGATTAGAGAATTGGTAACTTGGTGATTAGTTGATTGGAACAAAGTTGGGGCAGGCAGGCCGCGGGGAATTAGCATAAAAAAAGCCCCGCGATATAATTGCGGGGCTGAGTATTTTACGCTTAGCAATGTTTTTAATTTGGCTTATCGCCAGTATACCACCTGCTTGGCACATCGTCTCCTGTAGTTTCTTCCAGAGAGGTAACGTGTGCGTCCAGCCAAAGGATATTGGCTCTTCCGCCGGTTCTGTCGTCGTCGGCGTATCTAATATTGTGTCTGAAAATTTGCCGATAGCTGAAGAAACGACTGCCGCCTCGTCGATAGCTGGTCAGATTCATAGCGCCGGGAGTATCATTATTATGAAAACCATCGCTGGTTCCATTTTCCGGTCTTGGTTCAGCGTGGTCGGTGCAAAAAATGAATTCTGAAGTACGGTATATATCATTTGTATTTCGACCCCTGGCTCTCTCATGATGGTTCAAACCAAACGCTGCATGCTTAATTACATAAGAAGCGTCGGAGGCTTTAGAGCTTCCACTATAATCATATATCAGTCTCGTATTAGTAGCACTTTGAAAACTCGGACAGCCGAATATCTTCGTTTGGCCTTTAATGTAGTCTTTGTAAAAAATGCCCCAATAAGTACTGCTGGAACCAGGTTTTCGATAAGTAACGTCGTCGTTCTCGAACCACAGAAATCCGTTGGAGCTGCCCGTATTGGGGATTTTGCGTTCGTAGTCGTCTAAGTACATTGCTACAGCCAATCCGATATTCTTCAGATTTGATTTGCAGGCAGTTTCCCGTGCTATCTCCTTGATCTTCCGCATCGCAGGCATTAGGATCGCCAGCAGTACGGCAATGATGGCAATAACGACCAATAGCTCTATTAACGTAAA
>CAZLIO010000249.1:0-5886 GCA_964559025.1 uncultured Pirellulales bacterium
ATTCGGGTGCCGAAGGAAGCACTTTAGGTGTCGGTGTGACCATGGCCTGGGGCTACATGAACCAGGGGCACTGGAAAAAGCAAATGAAGGGAAGTTACGGCATCAACGGCTGGGTTGTTGACCCCCAGCCGGGCAATGAACCTCATCCCGAGCGGGGAACTCCGGATTTCTTCTGGCGCGGACCCACGGTGGCGGGAGCCGGGTACGTGCCATTGTTCCTGGAGGCACAGCGCTATAACGGCGTGCCGTTACACACTGACACGCCGCCCATCTATAGCGGCGAGCAGTGGAACGATAACGCGCAGATGGGGCGGTTTTGCCTCAACAGGCACGATGGATTCGGCGGTTGTTTGTTCCTGGACTATTCGGCCCGTAAAGTCGGGCTAAAAGAGCTGTGGACCCTCAAATGGCATAAAAAGTACATTGAAGCCGGTCCCTGGACCCTCGGTGGCGGTGTCCAGCCGAGCGACTGGCCCGAATGGATGCAGCATCTTAAAGATTATTAAAACAAACGTCGTACAAAAAATAAAAAAAAGTAGGATTTTGACCAACTATTAAATACAGTTGCAAAAGTAAACTATTAAAACATGCAGAAGGAGGTGTTATTGTGGATGAGCGAAAAGGCTTTACGCTGATAGAGCTTCTGGTGGTAATCGCCATTATTGCACTTCTGATGGCAATCCTTATGCCCGCACTCAATCGCGTAAAGAAACAGGCCAGGGCTGTTGCCTGTATGGCCAATCTTAACCAGTGGAGTCTTTATTGGAAGATGTATTGTGACGATAACGACGGATACTGGCTTAGCGGCGCAGGCGGCGGCAGCGGCAGGTGGTGGTTCGAGCCGATGCTGCAGACTTACAAGATCGAAGAGAATATGCGCTGCTGCCCACAGGCTACAAAATCTGCGGGCGAGGGTGTTCATATGGGCATAGGTTACTTTTCAAGTCAAGCCTGGCAAACCGGTGAATGGATAGGCAGCTACGGACCAAACGGGTGGATGTGTAATCCTACCTCGACGGACCCATCGGGTAGTGTCTGGGGACGCAGCCCCATTTCAGACCATTGGAGGAAGCCCGAGTGGCCGGGTGCGAGTAATATACCGTTATTTACCGGTAGCTGGTGGGTCGATGCCTGGCCAAGAGAGAATGACAATCCTCCCGAAATCCCGGGAGGGCCGCCGGACAGACCGAACACAAACGAAATGGAGCGCAATTGCGTCGACCGGCACGATGGATTCTTAAACGCTCAGTTCTGCGACTGGTCTGTCAGAAGGGTTGGACTCAAGGAGCTCTGGACGTTAAAATGGCATAAAAGCTATAACATAAACGGCCGATGGACCAAAGCAGGTGGTGTCAGTCCGAGCGACTGGCCGATATGGATGAGAAATTATAAAGATTATTAAAAATAACCATCAAATAAAAAGATGCTGAATTATAAAAAGTAAGCTAACTAAAAAATACAACAAGGAGTATTATTATGGACAAAAGAAAAGCCTTTACCTTAATAGAACTTCTGGTCGTAATCGCCATTATCGCGGTTCTGATGGCGATATTAATGCCGGCACTGAATCGTGCCAGAGAGCAGGGCAAGCGCGCGGTTTGCCTTAACAATTTGAAGCAGTTGGCACTTACCTGGATTATGTATGCCGATGAGAACGATGACAAGATTGTCAACGGCGAAGCATATAACGGTGGAGATGGCCTGGCACCTGTACCCACAAGCGGTAGGCATAAGGGTGAGCAGTGGTGGACAGGAGATGATTGCGCCCCTAACTATATGTATGAGGCAGAACAACTGCCGGAGGAGCTACAATTACAAGCTATCAGAGCCGGTGCACTATTTCCATACTGCAAAAACGAAAGACTTTACCAGTGCCCAACCGGTGTTAGTGGAGAGATGCGGACCTACACCATAGGCGATTCTATGAATGGTATTCCCAGGGATGGGACTTACTCCGGTAACGTGGGGATAAGAGTAGGCAGGACGGTATTATGGATTAAGAACAGGACCGAGATTCGCACCCCCGGCCCGGCGTATAGAATAGTTTTTCTTGATGAAGGCCGGATAACTCCGGACAGTTACGCTACGCATTACATTAATCCGCGATGGTGGGACCCGCCCCATGTCCGACACGGTGACGGGACCAATGTCTCTTTTGCAGACGGACATAGTGCTTACTGGAAGTGGAATGCTGGCGAGACGATAAAAATTGGCAAGATGGCAAACCCGCTGCACCAGTTTCAGCCTACCACCGATTTGGGCAGGCAGGATTTGGCAAAGATGCAGAAGGCTATCTGGGGAAGGTTAGGGTATTAGCCGAAGCTTTTGGCGTTATTTTTTGTGCTTATTTATTTTCGGCGGGCCATCCGGGTGACATGCTTTGGGGATTGCCGCCGGACGGTGGGGCGGCCAACTGGCCGGATTGGACGAGAAATTTTTCAGGACTGCTGAAAAGAATGACCACTGCACGAAAGCAGGCAAAGAAGTTCTGATTTTGTCATACTTATAAAACAGGATTATCAAAAGTAAAGTAGTTCTGAAAGGCAAGCAGGAAGGAGTGGAAACACTCTGGGAATATCCGGGAAATGTTGGTCCAAGTCCCCTGGCAATCCCCACCCGGAGGGTCTGGCTGGGCCTGCTTTCCTTCTCCTACGAAGAGATATGCAAGGAACACTATCATGGGCGAACGAAGAGGTTTTACATTAATTGAGCTTCTGGTGGTAATCGCCATTATTGCCATATTGATGGCGATATTGATGCCCGCGCTGAACAGGGCCAGGGAGCAGGGTAAACGCGCCGCCTGCCTGAGCAACCTAAAGCAGCTGACACTTTCATGGATTATGTATGCAGATGATAACGATGACAGGATTGTTAACGGCGAAGCCCATTGGGCCCCTACCGCCGACCCCGTTGCACCCGTGCCCACATCTGGTCCTCATAAGGGCGAGCGCTATTGGGTAGGCAACGATTGCGCCGCCAATTACATGCAGGGAGAACAACGACCGTTAGACATACAAATACAAGCTATCCGGCTCGGAGCGCTATTTACATACTGCAAAACCGAAAAGCTTTACCGGTGCCCGACCGGTATTCGTGGAGAGATGCGCACGTACTCCACATCTTATGGTATGAATGGTTGTTTCGATGCAGCTGGAACTTATAGTGGTAACAAGGGGGTCAGAGTGGGCAAAACGGTGTTGATGGTTAAGAGGAGAGCAGAGATTACCGTCCCCGCTCCGGCATATAGACTCGTTTTTCTTGACGAAGGACGGATAACTCCGGATAGTTACGCTATTCATTACGTTATTCCCAATTGGTGGGACCCACCGTTTGTCCGACACGGTGACGGCACGAACGTCTCTTTCGCTGATGGCCACAGCGATTACTGGAAGTATAGAGGAGCAGAGACGTTAAAGGTCGGCAAGATGGCAAACCCGCCGCATCAATATGCGCCTACTACCAACGAGGGCCTGGCTGATTTGCAAAAGATGCAGAAGGCCACCTGGGGGAGATTAGGTTATACTCCAACTAATCTATAAATAAACTAACAAAAAATACAGAAGGAGTATCATTGTGAACAAAGGAAAAGGCCTCATCCTATGTAACGACGTACACTCCGTCGCCAAAGCCCTGGAGCGTCGGCGACTTCGCAGAGTAGGATTTACCCTGATAGAGCTTCTGGTTGTAATCGCCATCATTGCCTTATTGATGGCGATATTAATACCTGCGCTGAATCGGGCCAGAGAGCAGGGCAAGCGAGCGGTTTGTCTTAGCAATTTAAAGCAGTTGACGCTTGGGTGGATAATGTACGCAGATGATAACGACGACAAGATTTGTACGGCCCACTTTGGCAGGCAGTATTCCTGGGTAATGGCCGGCCGCAATGCTCCTGAGGCTAAGCAAATAGAGGCTATGGAATCCGGAGTGCTTTTTCCATACATAAAGAATATCAAACTCTACAAGTGCCCAGCCGGTGTTCGCGGAGAATTGCAAACGTACTCCATTGTTAGCTCTATGTGGGGCAGCATCCCGGTTGACGGAGAACGTCCCGAGGAGTTGTGTTTTAAAAACAGGTTGCAGATTCGTAAGCCGTCCGAAAGGTTAGTTTTTGTTGACGAAGGCCAGTGGGCGTGCGGCCCCTGCGGCCCCTGGAATGTTTGGCATGATAAGCCGATGTGGTGGGATATCCCCTCGATTCGACACAGTAATGGGACGAACTGGTCTTTTGCAGATGGGCATAGTGACTACCATAAGTGGGTGGATAAGCGTACAAGGGATCTTGCCTTGCTGCTGCCGCCTTATGAGGGTGTGAATCCCGACTATGCCAGTGCGTCCCAGCCGGGCAATGAGGATTTAGAATGGGCGCAGATGGTTTGTTGGGGGGTTGTTGGGGGAAATTAGGCTATACCCTAACCGTGTGGTACTAAGCTTACTGAGTTCTTTCACTAAGCAGACAACATAGCTGTTTGGGATTATAGGCGGACGCAATGTCCGCCTTTTTTATATGAGTTCTGCAAAATTACAGGTTAGGCATATATTATTTAAGAAAATTGTTTTTTTGATTTTCTTAAATAATCTTGTAACTGTTCATTGTGCAAGAGCTTACTGTTTGAAAAGAAAAAAACAAAAAAAACGTTTTTTTCTTTCCAAAGTATGCCTAACCTGTAATTTTACAGAAGCCTTCCTTTTTCATGGTAAGGAGCACTAAAAAAACCGTTGTATCAAAACCCACAAAAGATTATACTGAGTGCATAAAACAACATCGCAAAAAAACGACCAGCAAAAAATACATAAGGAGTATCAATATGGACAAACGAAAAGCCTTTACCCTGATAGAGCTTTTGGTGGTGATTGCCATTATTGCGGTTCTAATGGCGATATTGATGCCCGCACTACAAAGGGCCAGAGAGCAGGGCAAGCGGGCAGTTTGCCTCAACAATCTCAAGCAACTGTCACTTGCGTGGATTATGTATGCGGATGAAAACGACGGTAAAATCGACAGCTCCCAGGCAGGTACCACCCTCGGCAGCCTCAGCAATCCGCCATATGAAATACCCTGGGTCGGTAGGTGTTGGGCTGATGACTATGGGGCCGGCGGGCAGTTGCCGGAGGCACAACAAGTACAAGCTATAAAAGACGGCGCGCTCTGGGAGTATGTCAAGGACATAGACCTTTATCGCTGCCCAACCGGTACTCGCGGAGAAATGCTGACGTATGCTGGTACCAATGCCGTCAATGGCAAGGAGCAAACCGGTACCGGAAAACTGGGTGTATTCCTCAAAAGGACAACAGATATCCAGGGCTCCCACGCATTAAGGCTCGTTTTCATTGACGAGGGCTGGGTCACTTCAGTCAGCTTCGCTGTCCATTACGTAATAGAGCAATGGTGGGACGACCCACCGGTACGACACGGAGACGGCGTAACCTTGTCTTTTGCGGACGGCCATGCTGACTACCATAAATGGAGAGGCATCGATACCATAAAGATGGGCAGGGACCGCCAACGGGGACACCCGGGAAACAATTACTCACCGACATCTGATGCGGGAAAGATGGATTTGCACTACATTCAGAAAGGTTGTTGGGGCGGACTGGGCTACGAGCCAACCGTGTGGTACTAAGCGTACTTAGTTGCCTTCCGGCGAAGCAGACATCTTGGCTATTTAAAATTAAAGGCGGACACAATGTCTGCCTTTTGTATTCGTTATTAGTCAAAAAGAAGGATGGGCTTGAAGACCGCGCTGTTTTCTGGTGATTTTCTTAACTATGCGGCTTTGCGTTTATTAACGCTGCCAAAAGAATATGTCTCAACCTGTCAACGCTGATATTGTTGAGGTAATCTTCCGTAAAATCCAACTTAAATCGGCCTCTGAAACCTCTGATTCG
>CAZLIO010000250.1:0-5869 GCA_964559025.1 uncultured Pirellulales bacterium
GGGGAATATTTAAATAGATTGCCTGGTAGCAGCAATGTGTTATGATATGGCCTGAGATTAAAGATTTGGTGTTTGGTGTTAGAATGCGAAATCGAACTCAGAGGCCAATTGTGTTCTCCGCAAGGAGTCCCGAGGACGACGAGATCTCGAACTCGGGGGATGGCAAGTCTGCCGGCTCGATGGTCGGACGGCATCGCCCGGCCTTCACGTTGGTCGAGCTGCTGGTCGTCATCGCGATTATCGCCCTTCTCCTTGCGATCTTGCTGCCGGCGCTTTCTCGGGCCAAGGCGAAGGCTGAAGAAGTAACCTGCCTGAACAACCTGAAGCAGCTTCAGACCTGTGCAAAACTCTATTCGCTGGACCACGACGACCTCCTACTGCCGAACCGATACGCTTATAACCTCTACACCAAAGCGCCTTCGCGCGGCTTCAGCAACGACCTGACATGGTGTCCGGGGCTGGCGCCCTTCGATACGACCACCGAGAATATCGAACGGGGCCTGCTCTTTTGTTACAACAAATCAACCGACATCTATCGGTGTCCGTCCGACAAATCGCGGGTAAGAACGCCGGAAGGTGAATCCCTGCATCTTCGGAGGACGCGCAGCTACAACTTGAGCCAATCCATCAATGGCACGCCGTATCACGACAAGACGTTCTTCCCCCCGAGCTTCGCCAAGGAATCCGAAATCGACGATCCATCGCCATCGGAACTCCTCTTCTTCGTTGGTGTCCACGAGGACAGCATCCTCGATTCCCACTTCGGTATCCCGCCCCGGGGTTCGGTCTTCGACGAGGAGCCGCTGCAGTGGTGGGATCTTCCGGCCGGCCGGCATTCGCAGGGCGGCAACTTCTCTTTCGCCGATGGCCACGTCGAGCACTGGCGATGGGCCAGGCCAAAGATTTTCTCTGAACTTGGTCAGCCCGTCAGGCAAGACGGCGAACTCCGGGACTTCCTAAGGGTTCAGCGAGGTGTAAAACCCGAGACAGGTTTCTGAAACCGGGGTGGGGGGCAACAGAAATATATGTTTGTCTATTGATTCCCGAGCAGCTAATAATGGTGTGCGATGTACACCCTGCCAGGGGTGTAGATTTTCTTGATAAGCCGGTGCCTGGAGAGTATAGTATTGGAAATTAGAAAAAACGAATCCCGCGTAAAACGCGGGGCTGAATATCTGGTTTCCTGCTCCCCCGCTTTCGCGAAGGGACAAGTTCCGCGGGAATAACAAATGAAAATGGGAATGACAAGTGAATGTTTATCTGTGAAATCTGTGGTTTGAGGAATGATTTTATGAATAGACGTGATTTTATAAAGACAATCGGTTTAGGTGCAGTGGCATTAGCTGTTCCGGGGTGGGCGAGCGGTAATTCGCTAAAGGCAAATAAAACGAATAAGAAATTGAATTTCGTTTTTTTCCTCATCGATGATTTGGGCTGGACGGACGTGGGCTGCTACGGCAGCAGTTTCTACGAGACGCCGAACATCGATAAATTAGCGAGCGAAGGTATGCGGTTCACCGAGGCCTACGCGGCCTGTCCGGTCTGCTCGCCGACGCGGGCAAGTATCTTAGCCGGCAAGTATCCGGCAAGGTTAGGTATAACGCAGTGGATAGGTGGCAGCAATGAGCCGACCGAGTACAAGCACTATATGCCGCTTGAGGAGGTGACGGTGGCCGAAGTGCTGAAGGGCCGGGGCTACGCGACGGGCTTCGTGGGCAAGTGGCATCTGGGCAATAAACCTTATTATCCGGAGCATCAGGGTTTTGATATCAATATAGGTGGTGACAGTTCGGGTGCGCCGCCGACGTACTTCTGGCCGTATAAGAAGAGGAACCGGGCGTTGGAGGAGATGCCGCCGGGGGGCGAGGAAGGTGAGTATCTGACGGACCGGCTGACCGATGAGTCGCTGAAGTTTTTAGAGGCGAATAAAGAAAGGCCGTTTTTGCTGTACCTTTCACACTATGCGGTTCACACACCGATAGAATCGAAGGCGGCACTGACGGGCAAATATAAGGCCAAGGCCGAGAAGATGCCGAAACCCAAGGGGCCTCGTTTTATTCCTGTGTATTTACGCTACAAGACCCGATGTGTTCAGGACAATCCGGCTTTTGCGGGGATGGTTCAAAGTGTGAATGAGAGCGTCGGGCGGGTGATGAAAAAGTTAGAGGAATTAGGCGTGGCGGACAATACGGTCGTGATATTCATGTCCGACAACGGGGGCCTCTCCACCGTGCCGCGGGAGGCGCCGACGAGCAATCTTCCTCTGCGCGCGGGCAAGGGCTGGCTGTACGAGGGGGGTATTCGCGAGCCGATGATTATCAAGTGGCCGGGCGTGGTCAAGCGGGGCAGCGTATGCAGCGAGCCAGTGACGAGCACGGACTTTTATCCTACAATGTTAGAGATGGCGGGACTGCCGCTGATGCCTGAGCAGCACGTTGACGGTGTGAGCCTGATGCCGTTGTTGAAAAACGAGGGTAAGCTGAAACGCAAGGCGATATACTGGCATTACCCTCACTATCACGGCAGCGGGAACCGGCCGAGCGGTGCAGTGAGGGCCGGGGATTATAAACTTATAGAATGGTATGAAGATAACAGTGTTGAGCTGTATAATCTGCGAGACGATATGGGCGAAAAGCACGACCTGGCGAAGGAGATGCCGGAAAAGGCGGCGGAGCTTCGGTCGATGTTAGGCAGGTGGCGAAGGCAAATGAAGGCGAAGATGCCGGCATTGGGGCCGCGGGACGATTTCAAGGTATGGAAGGACTCGAAGAGAAAATAACGGAAGGACAACGAATAGTTTTTTTTCGACAAGGAGACAAAAGTGTACAAAATTGCAGTGATACCCGGCGATGGGACCGGGCCGGAAGTAACTGTTGAAGCGGTAAAGGTGCTGAAAGCTGCTGCGGACAAGTTCGGTTTCAAAGTTGATTTGACTGAGTTCGATTTCGGCGGGGAAAGATACAAAAAGACCGGCGAGACCCTGCCCGACAGCGCAGTCGAAGAGCTTCGCAAATTCGATACAATCCTGCTGGGTGCAATCGGGCATCCGGACGTGGCGCCGGGAATTCTCGAAAAGGGCATTTTATTAAAGGCCCGCTTCGAATTGGACCAATATATAAATCTGCGTCCGGTTAAGCTCTATCCGGGTGTAGAGACGCCAATAAAAGACAAAGGGCCTGATGAAATAGACTTCACTGTAGTTCGCGAAAACACCGGCGACCTCTACACGGGCACCGGCGGTTTTACAATGAAAGGGACGCCGCAGGAAGTGGCGGTGCAGTCGGCTGTTTATAATCGTTTTCAGGTTGACCGCTGTTTGAAATACGCGTTCGAGTACGCACGCAAATACGGCAAGAAGGCTCGCGGCAAAGGCGATAAGAATACCCTCGCTCTTTGCGGCAAGACCAACGTGCTGACCTATATATACGACCTGTGGGAGCGGGCTTTTCACGAGATGGGCAAGGCCGAATATCCGGATATTGAAAGAGAATATTACCACGTTGACGCGACTTGTATGTGGATGGTCAAGAACCCCGAGTGGTTCGACGTTATCGTAACCGGCAATATGTTCGGTGACATTATCACCGACCTTGGCGCAATGGTCCAGGGCGGTATGGGCATTGCGGCGGGCGGAAATATCAATCCCGAAGGCGTCAGTATGTTCGAGCCAATCGGCGGAAGCGCACCGAAATATACGGGTAAAGGTGTCATCAATCCGTTAGCGGCTATTTGCGCTGCGCAAATGATGCTTGAGACGTTAGGCGAAGAAAAGGCCGCTGAAAAGCTTGAAGATGCGGTCAAGTTTGTAACCGCCAACAAGCTAAAAAGCCTGCAGGCCGGCCGAATGGGATATTCAACAAGCGAAGTAGGAGACCTGGTCGCTGAGAAAGTCACCGAGTAGAAAGGCTTAAATATAGGTGAAATTCGATGCACGAAATTCGAAATACGAAACAAATTCAAATAACATAAATACAAATGACCAAAACAGTAAGTTTTAAATATTTGAATTTCGGATTTGTACGTTCTCCGTAGTATTACTACGAAGGATGAATTTCGGATTTCGATATTTGGATTTCGAGATTTTCAGTAAGATGCCAGCTAATCTTACACCTGAATATTTTAAGGCTGAGAAGTGGTTTCGCAGTGCCGTAACCAATGAAGAGAAGGTCCTGGCACTTGAGCGGATGTTGGCGGTGATGCCTAAACACAAGGGGACGGACCATCTCAAGGCCGATTTGCGCAGGAAACTGAGCAAGCTCAAAGAGGTGGCCACGCAAAAGAAGGGCGGTAAGCACGTTGACATTTTCCACGTTCCCCGCAGCGGGGCCGGACAGATAGTTCTTCTTGGTACGCCGAACTGCGGCAAAAGCTCCATCGTTGCGGCCTTGACCAATGCAAAGGTGAACGTGGCCGATTTCCCGTTTGCAACGACTGGTCCGGTTCCGGGAATGGTGACATTCGAGGACGTGCACATTCAATTAGTCGATATGCCGCCGATTACGACTGACTATATGGCGCCGGGCCAGGTCGGAACGTACCGCAACTGTGATTTGATTGCTGTGGTCATTGACCTTTCCGCCGAGGTGCAGGAACAATTAGAGACCTGCCTTGATTTTCTCGAATCGAAAAGCCTGCTCATCGATGCCGAAACCCCAGCCCTGGATGAACACGGCAACGTCCTGGCTAAAAGGGCGTTCTGCATTTGTACTAAATCCGATATCGCCACGCCGGACGCTCTTGAAACGCTGAAGAAATCCTGCAAATATCCTTTTGAATTTGTCGAAGTCTCCGCCCAAACCGGTACAGGTCTTGAGAAACTCTCCGGCGTGTTCTTTAGCTTATTGGACATCATTCGCATTTATTCCAAGCCGCCGGGCAAACCGGCCGATATGACAGACCCATTCACACTGCCGACCGGCTCAACGGTTATGGACCTGGCCAACGCTGTTCACCGCCAGTTAGCTGAGAAACTCAGGTTCGCAAGAATCTGGGGCGCCGGCGTCTATGACGGCCAAAACACCCAGCGAAACCACGTCCTCAACGATAAAGATATTATTGAGCTGCATTTCAATTGATTATTTACTATTGACTATTTATTATTGGATTTAGTCGTT
Organism: uncultured Pirellulales bacterium; assembly: GCA_964559025.1. Classification (GTDB taxonomy): domain Bacteria; phylum Planctomycetota; class Phycisphaerae; order Sedimentisphaerales; family Anaerobacaceae; genus NIOZ-UU13. The sequence goes on from CAZLIO010000250.1 coordinate 5,115, forward strand.
TTCTATTTCTATGAACTACAAACAATGAACCATTAACGAGGCTGCTTATGGAATGCCAGAAAGAAGAAAATCTAAAAAATTGCAATTGTACATATCACTGTAACAAAAAGGGACTATGCTGCGAATGTATAAGGTATCATTTGTCCCTGAAGGAGCTGCCCGGCTGCTGTTTCCCAGATGACATCGAGAGGACATACGACCGCAGCTTTAACGCCTTCGCCAAGGCCTGGGGATTATAGAAGTCTCAACCCACGTGAAACGTGGGGCTAAATAAAATGATAAAAAGGCCGAGCCAATTCATCCTGAGCATAGTCGAAGGAACAAGCTCGGCCTCGGGAATGTTCAAATCGTCTATTCCTTCCGTTCTTTCTCTCTGGCCGCCTGAATCTCATCAGGATGTGCAAAAATGAATCCTTCAGGGGTCTCAGGAGTGAACGTGTCATCAGGAAGTTCCGGATTGTAATCAAATTGGTCCTGCACCCTGATAGATGGATGAAAATCCGTTTGTGTTTTATCCCGGGGACATCCTCTCTCTTGCTCTATCAATACCGGAAGCTTTGTATCAATGTCAAACCAGATTCTGTCAAGCCACTCTTGAGGATTATCGCCGTACTTGCTGGCACTGATTTCAAATCCTACGCAATTACGGCCTTCAACGACCTTCTCGCCCAGCAGCTTTTCTGCTTTATCCAACAGCCTGACAAAGGAACGCATCCTTTCGACGGGGTCGTAATTACCGAAACTCCCCTCGCCTG
>CAZLIO010000251.1:0-5864 GCA_964559025.1 uncultured Pirellulales bacterium
GATTACTATGGCAACGAGCCAAAGTTCCGCGTATGCCCGATGGCGACAAAAATCAAAAATCCAGCAGGAGCTGCGGGCGGCGACGTGCTAGTAGGAGGCGACAAGTTTACGTCCTGGGGCAAACTAACAACCGCCGGCGGACGCACAGAAGGCGATTACGGCAGCTATGGGATAAACGGCTGGGTCTACGTATGTGGCCAGTCGACCCTCTACGGAAAGCCTGCTGAGTTTTTCTGGAAGACTATTAACGTTAAGGGCGGATCTAATATACCGATGTTTCTGGATTGCTGGTTCTGGTGCGGCTGGCCGGATGACACCGATACCGTCCCAATGTACGATGGAGACAGATGGGACGGCGATGCAGATTCGATGCAGCGTTTTTGCATCGACCGACACCAGCAGGCAATAAACGGCATCTTTCTTGATTTCTCCGTCAGCAAAATATGGCTCAAGCAACTGTGGCGACTTCGTTGGAATAAGAGGTTTGACATAAACGCTCCCCAGCCCCACTGGGAAACCGAAGCGCCGTGGATGAAAGACTTTAAGGAAAATTAAGAAATAACCGTTGTCCGGGACTAAATACAAGAGCTAAATTCTTGCGAAATCGTGTGCCAAGGTTGTGAAAACCAAACAAATAATTAGATGTGGAGGGATTATTATTGAAAAGCGCAGAGGTTTTACGTTAATAGAGCTTTTGGTGGTAATCGCCATTATTGCGCTATTGATGGGCATCTTGATGCCGGCGCTACAGCGCGTGAGGAAACAGTCGAGGACCGTTGCTTGTTTGACCAAGCTCAAGCAGTGGGCTATTTACTTCTCGATGTACGCCGAGGACTACGATGGTTATTTTATGGAAGGGTTCACAGGCCGTTTGGGTCCTGATGATGATAATCGGTGGGTAAGAGCGATGGGAGCGTACTACAAGTGGGACAGTGACTTTACCTGCTGCCCGGAGGCCACACAACCCTGGTTTCTTGAGAACGGCGCTCCTACGGGTCTGCGAGGAACGTTCCGTGGCTCGACCTCAGCCTGGGGCTACTATGGGCCCGGCACTGCCCACGAACGCATTGGGTGGTTAAAACCTATGCGCGGCAGCTATGGGATAAATGGCTGGTGCAATAATCCGGAGCCGGAGCTGAATGCCAGCGGCACGTTTGAGACAAATCACTGGAGGACTCCCAATGTCAAAGGGGCCGCTTATGTCCCGCTGTTTTTGGGTGGCCAGAGGTATAATTTCTGGCCAGAGCACACCGACCCACCTCCGGATTTTGATGGGCAGGTATGGGAGGGAAATACGAACATGTCCCGCGTCTGTCTCAACCGACACAAGGGATTTGTGAACAGCATTTTTTTGGATTTCTCTGCCAGGAAGATAGGACTTAAGGAGTTGTGGACGCTCAAGTGGCACAGGAAATGCAACACAGCCGGCCCCTGGACACAAGCCGGCCTCGTCCAGTCATCTGACTGGCCTCAATGGATGAGAAACTTTAAAAACTACTGAAAATCCCCGCTCTGAGGAGAAGCTCGTTTCCTCTAAAATCTAATTGAATAACTGAGCAGGGGAGGTTCACGAACCGCCCTCTTCTCTTTCTGAAGCTTCACGAAGGTCATTGAGATATTCTGGGCGAACCTGAGAATCCAGATCCTGTGTCTTGTGCACATCATCCCAGGCTTTATCGTATTCTTGCTTATTGTAGTAGGCATGCCCCCGATTATTGTAGGCATCAGCATACCTTGGATTTATCTCAAGGGCTTTGTTAAAATCCGAGATGGCAAGGTCGTAAAGGCCTTTTGCATTATAGGCATACCCACGATTGTTGTAGGCCGTAGCATATCTTGGCTCTATCTCAAGGGCCTTATTAAAATCTGAGATGGCCAGGTCAAAAAGGCATTTTGCATTGTAGGCATACCCCCGATTGTTATAGGCCGCAACATATCCTGGATTTATCTCAAGTGCTTTGTTGAAGTCCGAGATAGCCAGGTCAAAAAGACCTTTGGCGTTGTAAACATACCCCCGATTACTGTAGGCATCAGCATAACTTGGATTTATCTCAAGGGCCTTGTTAAAGTCCTCTATGGCCAAGTCAAAAAGGCCTTTGGCGCTGTAGGCATTCCCACGATTGTTGTAGGCCATAGTATGTTTTGGATCTATCTCAAGGGCCTTATTGAAATCCGAGATGGCGCGGTCATACAAACCTTTCTTCATGTGGGCATTACCCAGATAGTAGTATCTGTCTCCGCACCCTGCGAGAAATAAACAAACAAGCACCCCCGACCTAAGCAGTGTCTTCTTAAACGTTTCTTTGTTTTGAATACACATCATTGCACCTCGCTTCTCATCAAGATTCTCAGAGACAATGTTAAATCAACAAAACATATATGTCAATTTCTGTATGCCAAGAATATGACTGACTAATGCAATGTATTATGCCCTCCAGGGACGCTGTCTGTCCTTAATGCCTTTGAGCACATCCTTGGCAATAATCGAATCTTCTATAACCTGAAAATCGAACATCCCCACGCAGATAAAATCTGCCCCGCCTTCAAAGGCGTACTTAAAACCGGAGTTGGGATGAATAGCACCCGCCGCCAGAACCTTAAAAGCTATCCAGGGTTTGGTGACTTTTCTCATAAATTCTATGGTCTTTTCCGGCGTCATCGACCAGTAATTGTCCTGACGATTACCAACTACATCCGAATTTTGCCCGGGCCTTCGGGCCGACCAGTACTTGCTGTGATGCAAAGTCTTAACATAGAAGTCGGCGTTATAGCCCCGCTTTTCCGATTCCACAATCACATCCAGCATATGGGCACCAATACCACCCGGAACGCCTTTGGATTTAATCAAATCAACACACTCCCCCAACAGGTCGATATGGCCGCTCCGCAGCCACCTGTCCCCGATAACACCCTGAATATATATCGCCGAAGCCCCGTAATCCAGAGATGTTTTTATGTCCGTTTTAATATCTTTCACGACCGGGTGACCCTCGGCAATCCATTGAATCTTACCCCCCCTTTCGTTCCAGTATTTCGGGAAAATCCTGTAGGGCCTCTCGCTCGGGTCCGCAATAATCGTATTTACACCGTGCTCTTCAAGCACTTCCAGCGTGTCCATAACCTTTTCGTCCGTGTTGTAATATCTCATAAGCTGGTGCACATATATCAGGTCCCTCGCATGCGCCCAGCCGCTAATCAGATTCCCCCCGGAAATTAATCGGCTTATCTTCAGTTTGCCTATTCTGCCCATCGGCATACCGCCGCCGGAAGCGCCCGAATTCTCATTGTCTTTTCTTTCCGCCGCTGCAGCGCTTGATTGTCCTTCACCAAAACCCAGCCCCAACGTTGTCCCGGCCGATACAGCCACCGACTTTTTTATGAAACTGCGACGATCCATTCTTCCTGACATAATTTACACCTCACAAAAGAATTTCTCTAAAAATCCACTTCTAATCAAGCCCGCCAGGAACGTTCCCTTTCCATTTTACCTGACAATATGTCCTTCGCAATAAGCACATCTTCGATAATCTGAAAATCGAACATCCCCACGCAGAGAAAATCGGCCCCGTTTTCAAAAGCAAACTTAAAACCGTCTCTCGGATGAATGGCCCCTGCCGCTAAAACCTTATAAGCAATCCACGGCTTTTTCACCGTCTTCATAAACTCGACGGTCTTCTTCGGCTCCTTGTCCCAGTAATTATCAACGCTGTAGTTGTCGATTACGTCGAGGTCCTGCCCCGGCCGTCGCTTGGACCAGTACCTGGTGCTGTGGTGGGTTTTCATATAAAAGTCGGCCCTTACTCCCGCCTTCTCGCACGCCATCGGCGTCCCAAGGTTATGTCCGCCGACACCGGCGATGACTCCATTTTTCTTGATAAATTCTACAACTTTTCCGATAAGGTCGGCCCGGCCGTTCCTGGCCCAGTTGTCCCCGATATTACCAATCAGAAAAGCCCCAACAGCTCCATTATCAATTGCCATTTTCACATCACCGGTAAGGTCGTCTGTCTTTGCCGAACACTGCGCGAGCCACTGAATCTGGCCGCCTCTTTCATTCCAATATTTTTTGAGAAGTCCGGCCGAGCCGGGGTTTGTAATAATTGTATTTATACCGTTCTCCTCGCATATCCGGAGGGTCTCGATAATTTTCTCATCAGTAAAATAGTGTTTCAGTAAAGAAGATACATAAATCAAATCTCTGCTGTGCGCAAATCCACCGATAAGATTCCCGCCGCAGATTATCCTGCTAATCTTAACCTTACCAATCCTGCCCGCCGGCAGACCCTTAACAGAATCAGCCGATGGCTTACTCTGTTTATTCATTTGCGCTAATAAAGCCTTCTCTTCGAGACTCAAGGCTGATGTAACAGCCGCAGAAGTTAATAGAGATTTTTTGACAAACTCTCGGCGATTCAAATTCTTAGACACTTTCCCTATTCTCCTTGTATTTTGTCAAACTTGAATATGTGATTTGTCATTCCTGCGAAACTTGTCCTGAGCAAAGCCTGCCCTAAGCATGGCCGAATGGGTCGAAGGAGAAGGAATCCAGAAACATCAGTGATATAATGTAACCCAACATCACAAACAAATTCAATCGTGACAGACAACTAATTGTGGTTAAGGATTACGCCCTCCAGGGACGCCGTCTGTTCATTTTACTTGATAACGCATCTTTCGCAATCAGCACATCTTCGATAATCTGAAAATCGAACATCCCCACACAGGCAAAATCAGCACCCTTCTCAAAAACATATTTGAAACTGTCCCTCGGATGAATGGCACCCGCCGCCAAGACCTTAAAAGCAATCCAGGGCATGTCCAATGTCTCCATAAACTTAATTGTCTCCTCCGGAGTTCGGCTCCAGATATTATCATTCTCCGGCTTAATCTTCGCCGACCAGTAATCGTGCGGATGCAGTGTCTTGACCCAGAAATCCGGTTTAAGACCCCCTTTGACACAGGCCGTGACGGTACTGAGCAAATGGGCCCCCATTCCGCCGGGTATGCCCTGCTCTTTGATAAATTCAAGTGCCTCACCCAACAAGTCAACCTGGCCCTTTTTTACCGCGCTATCGGCCAGCCCGCCCTGTATATAAGCTGCATGCACCCCGTTGTCCACCGAACGTTTGATACCGGTCTTCATGTCCGGGCCCGAGGCACAATCTGAAATCCATTGAATCTTACCGCCTCGTTCATTCCAGTATTTATTGATGACCCTGTCGGAAACAGGGTTTGTCAAAATCGTATTGATGCCGTTCTCCTCAGCCAGCTCCAGCGTCTCAAAGACCTTTTCATCCGTATGATATGCCACGACTAACGTAGATACGTAAGTCAGGTCCCTGCTGTGCGCCCAGCCGCCGATGAGATTACCCCCGCAGATTATCCTGCTAATCTTAAGCTTACCAATCATCCCCATCGGCAGGCCTTTCACCGAACCCGCCGGCTTCTTAGCCGCTTTTTTCATCTGCGCCAACAAAGCCTTCTCTTCAAGACTCAATGCCCCCGCAACCGCAGCAGAGGCAAGCATTGATTTTTTAACAAACTCTCGACGATTCATATTCTTTGACATTTTTCTATGCTCCTAAATATTTATTCCATCAAAACCATTATAGCATTCATTTTGTATTCATACTATCAAAAATTTTATCATTCCTTAGCCCCGTGCTTACGCAAAAGTTCAATGATTTCTTTATGCCCTCTTCCCTTCGCCCACGATAGGGGACTCCGGCCTTGGTAGTCTTTTGCGTTAACCTTAGCGCCTTTTGCAATTAAAAGCTCAACAACATCCTCGTGTCCACCTCCAGACGCAAAGTGCAGCGGCGTTTCGCCAAAGTTGCACTTCGCATTTACATTCGCGCCTTTGG
>CAZLIO010000252.1:0-5860 GCA_964559025.1 uncultured Pirellulales bacterium
AGCTTTTCCATTTTTTGGATTTGTCCTCTGGCTACATGTCTCTTAGCGTATCGTCCAGGGCAAATCCTTGAATGAAATTGCTTATTTTATCGGCCTGTTATATCCAGTCAGCAGCAAATCTTCATCCTGAATTAGACCCACTCCGGGTGCATATGTTTTGTAGCATTTTTCATCAGGATCTATTCCAGAGGTCTCTTCTACTCTTATACAGTTCTTAAACGTACCTGCCGGCGTTTTCATTGTCACGTCATCACTGATTACCTCGGCCCGGTCCATGGCTTTGGGCGAGATTTCCTGATAGTGTCTGGCTCCCAGAAGTACCGTACCGGGCATAATAATACCGGCTTTGGAATCTTTCTCATCAGCCCTCCAGGCTCCCGAGTGCCCAACAATTTTGCCGTTCTTATAGTCGTCCACTTCCTCTCCGAAATAGAACACGTCCCCGTGCTCTTTGCAAATGGCGAAGAAGTTCCTCGATACCTCTTTCAGCTTCCCATCGACTTCTTCCCGCTCTTCAACGACTCTGGTTTCTACGTTACCAATTTTTTTTGTTTCGTTCAGGACGGTAATCACCACCTTTTCTTCGCTACTTTCCAGTATAAGTTGATAGTCAGGTTCGAGAATAAAGAATCGATTTCTGCCGGTTGAAGAAAACGTGCAGTTTTCAAGGCTGAATGAATCCGTCCATTTCCTGACCTCTTCGGCCCCTGCCATCTCTGCTGCGGGTGTCTTTTCTTCGATCTCAATGACCTTTCCCTCCGCAGAGATTTCAATCTCGTATTCTTTCCCGTCAGAACGTACTTCCACGTCGTATTGGCCTGGATCTTCCCCTTCAACCTCTTTTTGAATTGCTATGATCTTGCCCTCCGGAAATGCCTGCTCGATAGCTTTTCTAATAACGACAGGTAACTCCGATGGCAGCATAGTGACTTTTCTCTCTTGTGTCACAGAATGACAGGAAAAATTTGTGGTCACTAACATCGTGAATAATCCGACAATGATAAGAATTGTGTATAACCAACCTGAGTTCGGTTTCATGATAAATCTCCTTTGCTTATCTGGATATTTTTTATTTGATCCTCTCAGTTACAACGCTTAGATTTTCTCTTGTATTATATGGAGTCCGAGAAACAATCAAGTGATTTTTCGATTCACACATGGCTTCAGTTCACTTATGAAGGACTTTTAGTAGCCTTTATCTCGAACTAATACTACGCACGCAAGTTTTGAGAGAAGGCCATATCTCGGCACCCATTTCTCAACAGTCAAACCACACTTGCGGACTTCTTCTGCAAAAGCTTTGCGACTGAGACGGAAATAATATTTTGTTCCGTCTTTATGAAATTTCCCCCTTTCACAACGTGCGGTTTCATAAATCATTGTATTGCAGAAAAAGGAAACAATAATCGGTCCGGTACATATCCTTCGGAGCTCTTTCAAAATCAGTTGACTTATTTGAGATACGGGCAGACAGCGAAAAAGTTGATTTACAACTACAGCCCCAAAACAATCGTCATCAAAACCGGTCCGAAAAATGTCCACGATCTTGAAGTCATCTTTATCACCGATGCAATCTTCTCCAAGCAAACCGCCATACAAACGGATCCGGCTAACAACATCAGATGAAGAATCTACCGAAGTGACGTTATAACCTAACTTTTTTAGAAGGGGCAAAAGCCGGCTGCATCCACAGGGCCAGTTCAATACAAATGTACCACGAGGCACACCTGCTAAAGCCTTGGCGACATACCTTTTTTCAAGTTGTTCCTTCGCTCTACCTTCGAACCGCACGACATATTCGTTAGCTCTATGCTTACTACTGAAACCTGTAGCATGCGCGGGACTGAAGTCATTCTTCATGGAAGCAACTGCAGGTCTTTTATACTGCTTTAACGGCCGAATTTTCTCGATGTTTTTCATTCTCTTTATTTTCAAGTCCAGAGATAAAAGTCGATATTTATCTGGCTGATAACACCATATACAAACCACTAATGATAACAGATCGTACCTTAAAATAAGCTGAAGACCTGTTCAAAAAAAGATCTCCGAAAAAACCATTTTGCAGTTTCGTAATCTGTAGTATAATAAAGGTTCTGAAATCAAGAGAACAAACAGAACGAATGCAAATTAGAGGATTTTTCTTACATAGTTATGCGTGTACTTATTATTGAGGATGAGATCAGATTAGCCCGCAACATAGCCAAGGTGCTGGACGAGGAATACTCCTGGGCTGTTGATATTTCTACCGAGGGTGAAGACGGCCGGCACATGGCTATGACGAATCCCTATGATCTGATTATCCTCGATTTGGGACTTTCCAAAATTGGTGGTCTTGAGATTCTCCAATATATTAGAAGAAATAACATGACTGTCCCGGTACTTATCTTGACCGCCCGCGATGCTGCCGATGATATTATTCAAGGCCTTGAAATGGGTAGCGACGATTACATGGTCAAACCATTTGATATGAGGGAACTGATGGCTCGCTGTCAGGCGCTTGTACGTCGTTCGTACGGCCGTGCTTCTCCTGTAATTAAAATTGGGGATATAAGTATAAACACTACCAAACATCAGATAACATTCAGAAAAAAACCGGTACGGTTGTCCGCCATGGAATACTGCCTGCTTGAATACCTTGCTATGAGAGCTGGAGAAGTAGTTTCCAAAGCCGATATTGTGGAACATCTGTACAGCTTCGGCCCGGAAAACTTCTCCAATGTCGTGGAAGTTTACATCTGCTCCCTGAGAAAGAAACTTTGCTCAGGATCAAACCGTGAAGTGATTCATACCCTTCGAAACCAGGGGTATGTACTTGGAGAATTGCCGACATGATATCTCTTTCCCTAAAGTGGCGTATTTCCCTTTGGATCTCTGCTGTGCTGGTGATCGTTATCGCTACCATTTCCATTGTGTCATATAGTGAGTTTGAAGAATCCCATCTTCGAAACATCGACCGAACACTGCTGGCGATGGCCAACGGTATCTCGGCAAGTCTGGACGACCATCAGGGTACAGAGGAACTGATGGAAGAAGTCCGCTTAGTCACGGGAAGATCTGGCTGGAATCCTTCCACATCTTATCGGATTTGGATGGACGGGTCTTCCACCGATTTGCTTGCGAGCGACACGCCGGATAGCAAATATGGACGCTGGTTACACGAACTTCCAGACCAAAGCAGCCCGTCACGAGAGGAGCCTACCTTTGTGAACATGGGCCGTACTCACGATGAATACAGAGCTGTTTGGATACGTAAGAAGACCGATGAGGGTACAATGAATATCGTGGTGGCGGGTCCCAGTCACTATACCTACCACGAGATGTATGAATTCGAAAGATTGTTGATTGTTTTGGGAGGAAGCCTCATCCTGGGCTCGGCTGTGGCGGTTATGTGGACTGTTCGATGTGGATTGCGTTCTATCAGTTTGACTGCGGAACGCTTACAGGACATAACGCGCCCTAATATCGGAGGGGTTATATTTGATGATAAAAAGGTCCCGAAGGAATTACGGCCATTCGTGGAAGCATTAAATGATATGCTTAGTCGTCTGGACAAGGTTTTACAACAACAAAAGCAATTTACATCCAATGCAGCACATGAATTGCGCACTCCTCTGGCTTTGGCCAAGAGTACCCTTCAAGCGGCACAAATGCACCAAAGGCAAACAGATGAGTACAGACGAACAATCCACGATGCGCTAGAGGATATTGCCCGCATGGAGCGGCTCATAGGACAACTGCTGGTCTTGGCCCGTATGGACGAAGTTGGAGGGCAGACCGTCACTGAGGAGGTCCAATTGGATGTGTTGCTGCGCGAGCTTGCAGAAACCTATAACGATAAAGCCAGGCACTCGGGGGGCAAGGTGGTCCTTGAGGAGTGGTGCGCTACGACTATTCGGGGTGATTTGGATGAGTTGATCCGCCTGTTCGGCAATGTTCTCGACAATGCGGTCAGATACGGCCCGTCCGGCAGGGCTGTTCGCATAGCCTTAAAATGTGGACCTGATGGCTATGCCACGATGTGCATTCATGACGAGGGAGGGAATATCCCCCCTGACGCGATGCCTTATTTGTTTGACCGCTTCTACCGGGTGGACCACTCACGTTCCAGTTCGACCGGTGGAGCTGGCCTGGGGTTGGCTATCGCTCGGGAGATAGCCCGTCGCCACAACGGCGATATCTCAATCACCTCAAGTCTTGCCTCTGGCACGCTCGTCTGTATTCAGCTTCCCCGCGCATAGCGAATCCATACATAAATCCAGCGTCTGCTGCATTTCAGCTAAAAAAATTTATCAAAGTCTTCAGTTTGTCTTAAGGTTCCGTAAGTATACTTTATAATATATATCCGTGTATATGAAATGTCCAAGATAGACGCGTGTGGAATGTACAGGATATTAGATAAGGGGGCTATTAGAGCTAATACTGTTTCACTACTGTCCCATTAACTTGTAAGTAAATTGCTTTAAGTCACATAAATATAATAGGTTGTGAGAAAAAATGATTGGGTTCGACTTGAAATCTCCCACAAACTTTGGCCATAACACTTTCACTGATTCATTGAAAGGACCGGCCAATGTATATAGGACGGGGCTCTATACCATGTTTTATCCGCATTACGGATGGAAAAGTCCACGATGTAAACATCCTCGGCGTCCTGATTTTAGTACCTGGAGCAATTTACATCATGGGTCGCGGTTACCTCGACTTTGCCCGTCTTTACAGATTCACTCGAAACCTTTCAGCTTTTATTACAAGAGCCAAAAGCAACTTCGTTTATCGCCGTCTTTACTATCGCAAGGTCGACAAAACAACTGGCCTTCGATTCGACCAGACGATAAGGCTCAATGGTTTTTATGCATCACAGGATTATCCTGCTATTCTTCGCCGCATCAGTTACTTCGATATAGAGATGAAGAAAAGATTCGTTTTTTTAACCAACAATTTTGCTATGCCGGCTTTGACAATTGCTCAGCTTTACAAGTGCCGACGGCGGATAGAAATTTTTTTCAAATGGAGCAAGCAATACTTGCGAATCAAAACATTTTTTGGCACTACCGAGAACGCTGTGAAGACTCAAATCTGGACTGCCATCGGCGTTTACGTTCTAGTAGCGATTGTCAAGAAGGAATTGCAAATCGAGATGAGTTTGGGCGAAATCCTGCAAATTCTCAGCATTGTCCTTTTCGAAAAAGTTCCTATTATACAAGTACTTACGAAAAATCTTTTGCAAAACGTAAATTCTCAATTTCATAACCAATTGTTATTATTCGACTTATAATGGGACAGTAGTGATGCGAAATGAGTTTTTACCGTTTTCACGACCATCAATAACAGAACAGGACATTATCGCCGTTAGCGAGGTGCTTCGTTCAGGTTGGCTTACGACGGGTCCTAAGACGGCTGAATTTGAACAGGCGTTCTGTGACTATACAGGATCCGCCGGTGCAGTTGCGCTATCCTCGGCGACTGCCGGAATGCACCTGGTCCTTAAAGCGCTGGACATCGGAGTTGGAGATGAGGTTGTTACACCCTCGATGACATGGGTATCCACTGTGAATTTGATAGTTCTTGCCGGAGCTAAATCCGTCTTTGTCGATGTGGATCGTGATACACTGCTGGTTTCGCCAGAATCTATAAAAGCATCTCTAACAAACTCAACGAAGCTTATCATCCCCGTGCATTTTGCCGGGGTGCCAGTGGATATCGAACCGATTCGGAAACTGGCTGCAGGTAAAAATGTCTTTCTCGTCGAGGATGCCGCTCATGCTCTGGGCACACAATATAAGGGCGAACGCATCGGTCGCAGGGGAACTTCGATTTTTTCTTTTCATCCGATTAAGAACATTACTACCGGTGAAGGCGG
>CAZLIO010000253.1:0-5848 GCA_964559025.1 uncultured Pirellulales bacterium
GATAAGCGGCAGGTCGGGAAAACTTTTATTGGTCGGGTGGTTCGGCCACATATCATTCGAGTAAGGCAGGCCGAAGTAGTCGTCGAAACCGTGACGCATCGGCAGGAATTTGGTATGATGTCCCAGGTGCCACTTGCCGTAGCAGGCGGCAGCGTAACCGAGCGGCTTGAGGACTTCGGCGATTGTCTGCTCTTCATCGCTTATGCCGATTTTCGCACTCGGGCCGATTACATTCGGCAGGCTCACCCGCTGCGGATAGCAGCCGGTCATCAAAGCCGCACGCGACGGCGTGCAGGAAGGCGCGGCGGCGTAGAAATCCGTGAACTTCATACCCTCGGCCGCCATCCTGTCGATATTCGGCGTCTTATATCCCTTAGCTCCGAAAACACCAACGTCAGCGTAGCCCACATCATCGCAGAATACAATAACAACGTTCGGTCTGTCCACAGACGCGTCTTTAGAAGTCTGCTCAAAAGCACTGCCGCAACCAGGCACCGTAAGCGCCGCTGTTACCAAACCTACACTCTTTAAAAAATCCCGCCTGTTAAGATTATCGTTCATCGTAAAATCTCCTATTTCTCGTTTCTACAAGTTTTCCGGAAAATGTCACTTAGCCTTATGAATCCAGCCGTCACACAGTTTTCGCAGCCGGACAAGGACATCGGAATATTCCGGCTTTTCCACAAGATTATACGCTTCTATAGGGTCGTTTTGAATATCAAATAGTTCTTCTATCATCGGAAGCTGTTCGAAATAGCGAATATACTTCCAGCGTTTGGTCCGGACAGCTTTACACCGTACACTTCTCTCAAGCACCTTCTGGCGCCAACTGCCGGCGTTTGACAGGGCCGGCATAAAGTGCGAAGTAAAATTATTTTCATGAAAAGTCAAGTCGCGCCATTTCTTTTGTTCACCTCTGACAAGGCCGAGCATGCTTTTTCCCTGCATTGTATTCGGTATTTCCACGCCCGCCATATCCAGCATAGTTGGCGCAAAGTCAATGTTCACCACTAATTCCCGGCGGCGAATCCCTCGTTTAGATACATCGAGCCGGGGGTCAAAAATAATCAGAGGCGTGCGGATAGATTCCTCATATAAAAGGCACTTGCCGCCCAGGCCCTTGGAGCCGCAAAAATAGCCGTTGTCCGAGGTATAGATAATGACCGTATTATCATCCAGCTTCAAACGCTTTAACTCATCGCGTATCCGCCCAATCACAACATCGATTCCACTGATACATTGATAATGTCTCTCCATAAATTGCTGGTACTTGTCCGGGGCGGCTTCATTATTATAAACCCTGCGTCCGCGCCAGTATTCGCGAACCACCTTCGGCAGCTTCTCGAAATATTCATCCCCATCGTTTATCTGGCGGGGAATTTTCACGTCTTTATACATATCCTTGTAGGCCGGGTCCGGCTGAGTAGGGCCGTGCGGGGCCTTAAAACTAATCGACAGGCAAAAGGGCCGGCCCGGTTTACAGTCCTCGAAAAATTCCCGTGCCTGCTCGCCCATAATTTGTGTCAAATGCTTTCCTCCCTTGCCCTGTGGGAAGTAACCACCCTGTCCGGGAAAACCATACCAGGCGTTAAATTTATCAGCGGGCATATATTCCTGCTTTTTCCACAAATGTCCCCTGGAATCTCGACTGCCGTCCGGATTAAGCGGGCAGTTCCGGATTTTGTCCTTGCTAACCGCAAAGCCGAACTTGCCGATAAAGCCCGTTCTATACCCTGCTTTTTGCAAAAGGCGGGGATAACTGTTATCAAATTCGGCGTAAGATATCGTTTTGTTGGAAGGCCGCTCGAAATTGCATTGGTGCCGGCTCTCGAATTGGCCCAACATTACGCTGGCCCGGCTGGCCATACATATCGAGGTGGTCAGAAAAGCATTCTCGAAGAGGACTCCCTCGGCGGCCAACCGGTCCATATTGGGCGTCTTGATTACAGGATTGCCCATACACCCCATTAAGTCCCACCGCTGGTCGTCAGACATCATAAAAATAATATTAGGCCGCTTTTGAGAAGGAGCTTTACCCGTAATTTGCCCGGAATTATTCGAACACCCCGGAATCAATAACGATGCCGTACCCAAACCCATGACCCCTAAAAAGCCCCGCCGATTCAACCGAACGTTCGTCTCCCTGTATCTTTCGAGCAAATCCGTTTGTGCATAATAATCTGATTTCATTGTCTTATCCTTTTCAATATTGTTGAAAGAACAAATGTAAAAAGGTGCCTACCTATCGATTCGGTTTTCCTGTCACCGAAGACCAGGTTGGACCCTCGGCCTGAATCTCCCGATGAATCGCAATTAACCTCTCTTTCATAACCTCGAAGCGTTTGGACTCTCTCGCTGAAAGATTAGTTGTTTCGCCCGGGTCTTTGCGAAGATTATAAAGCTCGAAGTTTTCCAAAGACGCTTTCTTGATGAATTCCATCACAGACCAGCCCTCCGGAGGCCGGGCGTCAGCTATGGACGGGTCCAGTTGCGGCGTCATGCGGGCGAGAATCTTCCAGTCCCCCTCTCTCATACAAACCTGCTTGTCACCACGGGCATGAAACAGCCACCAGAAAAGCGGCTTCGGCCGTTTCAGGGCCCTGCCCTTAAGCACAGCGGGCAGGATATTAACGCCATCGACCACTTTTTTTGTCTTCAGCTTTGTTCCGGCGACCGCACACAGCGTAGGGGCCACATCCGTCCCATTGACGGGTACATCGCAGACAGCGCCCGGCTTGATTTTACCGGGCCAGCGAATCAAACCCGCCACATGAATCCCCCCCTCGTGCATATGTCCCTTTGCCCCGCGAAACGGTCCGGGTGAGCCCCAGGAGGTCGGTGACCGGTGTTCCGGCCCGTTGTCGCTGGTGAACATGACAAATGTATCGTCGCTTAATCCCATATCATCCAGAGCTTTCATCAACCGTCCGAGCTCATGGTCCATCTGGCTGACACAACCAAAGTATGTGGGCCTTTCAGCAGGGTTCGGCCTCGAACGATTCACGCCGGGGCCGCCATAAGGAATATTTTCCGCCGCCTCGTCGACGTTCTTGTAAATTTCCTTGAAAGAGTCCGATGCCCTGACGGGATTATGAGGCTCGCTGAGCCATATAAAAATACAGAAGGGTTTATTGCGGTCGCGGTGGTTTTGCAGCCACGATATTGTTTCACGGACAACAACTTCACAGGCAAAGCCTTTAAGCTGCCCCGCCGGCCGGCCATTACGGATGAGCGTCTTTGGGTCTTTATCAAAATTCCCGGCATTGGCCAACCAATAATCGAATCCGTGGTCACCGGGCTGGGGATGCCTGGGGTCATTGAAAAAACCGCTTAAGTGCCACTTACCGGCAAACATCGTATTGTAACCGGCCGATTGGAGCATGGTCGCCACGGTTACTTCATCCGGGGATATATGCAGCGGCGCACCACCACGTATGAAGTCATACATCCCAAGGCGGTACGGCATTCGGCCTGTCAGCATTCCCGCCCGGGCGGGAGAGCAATTCGGTGACGCGGCATAGCATTGAGTTAATTTGACGCCCTCGGATGCAAACCTGTCGAGGTTGGGCGTTTTAATAACCGGACTGCCGTAACAGCCCAGGTCACCATAACCAAGGTCGTCTGCAAGGACTACAATGATATTCGGCCGCTTGCCATCTTTGTCGCCAGACTGCTGTGCGGCACTAATACATCCCGGCACCACCAGCGCCGCCGTTGTCAGGCTCATCGCCTTCAGGAACTCACGTCTATTCATTAAATTCTCACCTCTTTCCACCAAGCTTTGCTATGGCCCTGCCTTTTATACTTTTCAAGCAGCTTCGTCAGACGCTCCACGACCTGAGGGTATTCGTTCCACAAGTCATTGCGTTCATACGGGTCCTCTTGAAGGTTATAAAGCTGTCCCGGCGTTCCAGGTTCAGGTTTTTTGCCGCTGGGACGAACCCACCCGCCGGATGTTTTCGTATCGAGTATCAATTTCCACTTACCCCGCCGTATAGAAAATACTCCAAAGACAGAATGATGAACGATAGCCGGCCGAATCGGTTCGTCAAGCTCTCTACCTAAAAGGGCAGGAAGAATATTAAAGCTGTCCGGCCCGGCATCATCAGGCAATTCAGCTTCAACAATAGCTGCACAGGTTGCTATCAGGTCGGTCAGGCAGATAACCTCACCACTGGTGCTGCCCGGCTCAATCTTTCCGGGCCAGCGGGCGATGAAAGGAATACGATGTCCGCCTTCCCAGATATGCGACTTAAAGCCCCGCAACTTACCCGACGACTTGTGGCCCTCCCGGCCGTGACGGGGGCCGTTATCACTGGTAACAATTAACAACGTATTTTCCCTCAGCCCCAAACGCTCCAGCGCATCAAGAATTCGACCTACACACCAGTCAGTCCAGACAACCATATCGCCGCGCGCACCGTCCCCGCTGCGCCCTTTAACAAAATCCGGCGGCAGCCAGGGGGCGTGCGGCGAAGAAAGGGGCAGATATAAAAAGAATGGCTTAGCGGGGATCTGTTTACAATTGTTCTCCATAAATTCAATGGCTTTGCCGGTAAATACCGTATCGACCTGCGTGACATCAAACCCATCAGCCATCCAGCCGGGACGCGGACGGTAGTCGGCATGAACGCTTTTGTCTATCGGCATCATCTTATTCGGTATCCCGACTGTATGCCTGTTCTCAATGTAGCAAAATGGGCCGTCAATCGTCGAACAGGCAGCTGTATAATACGCATAATCAAAACCCAAATCCACCGGACCGCCGTTAACCGGCTTGGTGAAATCTACATTCATCCCCTTCTCGGGGTCTCCATCCTGCCACGAACCATCAAAATACTTGGGCCCATCTTTGGCGTTACCCACATAACCGTTTTGCCGTCTCCAGCCTAAACCCAGATGCCATTTCCCGATACAGGCCGTTCGGTAATCCTGTTTCTGCAGGAACGAGCCGACTGTAGTTCGACCCGGCTCTATCAACGGATTGGTATAACCGCCCACGACGCCGCTTTTCAGCCAGGTCCTCCAACAGTATCTCCCAGTCAGCACACCATAGCGGGTGGGGGTGCAAACTGCCGACGGCGAATGGGCATCCGTCAAGCGGATACCCTGTTTAGCTAACCTGTCTATATTCGGCGTGGGAATCTTCGATTCGGCATTGTAGCAGCCCACATCCCCGTAACCCATATCATCAGCCATAATGAAGACAATGTTCGGAGGCCTGAAAGTCCTGCCGGTAACTCGGCTTCCAGCACTAACACATCCCGGCATCGTCAGCGCCGCTGCGGTCAGGCCCGCTGTCCTTAAGAAATCACGCCTGTTCAGATTCCTGTCCATAATACTCGCTTTGTCCTATACCAATCATAAAAATTACGTGCGGTAAGACCACGCCCAAACAAGTTTGAGCGTGCCACCCAACGCAAAGGCCATCACCGCTCTTACGGTCGCGGCTCTGTTTGATGAAGCGCACATACTTGTATGACCCGTATTACTTCTTTCGACCGGGCTTTTTTACAGGCCAGGGTTGAACGCCGCATCTGGCTGCCCAGCTTTTATACATCGCCTTTAACTGTTCAACTCTTTGTGGATACTCCTGTGTAAGGTCATTTAACTCTGTACGGTCGGCCTCAAGGTCATACAGCTCCCATTTGCCCGGATGTCTGGAGACCAGCTTCCACTTGCCCTGGCGTACGGCCCGGTTGCCTTCGTGCTCCCAGTAGATCGCCTCGCGTTCGATGGGCTTATTTTCAAAGGCCGGAACCAGACTCCTGCCCTCCATCGGTATTATCTTGTTGCCCTTGTATTCAGACGGATACCTCGCGCCGGCAACATCGACACAGGTGGCCAT
>CAZLIO010000254.1:0-5836 GCA_964559025.1 uncultured Pirellulales bacterium
ACAACATTAGCATCTATCCCGCCCACCTTCATCGCGATAAAGCACATCAGCACGGCCAAAGGAAGCAGGCCGCTAATCAGCACCGAGCTTCTAAGATGCACCACCAAAACGATGACCACGATGATTGTAACCAGTATTTCCTCGGTCAGAGCGCTGTTCAATGTGCCTAAAGTTTCATAAATAAGTCCCGTGCGGTCATAAAACGGTACAATCCTCACCTGCGAAACCGTGCCGTCGGCCAAAGTCTTTTTAGGCAGTCCTGGTGATATCTCTTCGATCTTGGCTTTGACATTTTTAATGGCTTCGAGCGGATTATACCCATAGCGGACAACTACCACTCCCCCAACCGCTTCGGCTCCGCCCTTGTCCAGCGCCCCCCGCCGCAGTGCAGGCCCGAATGACACCTTCGCTACATCTTTAATATAAATCGGGACATTATCGTTAACCTTTATTACCGACCTTTCAATGTCTGAAAGGTCCTTGATAAAGCCCAGGCTTCGAATTACATACTCGGCCCTGTTAATCTCAATCGTCCTGGCCCCGACGTCAATGTTGGACATCTTTACCGCCATAAATATCTCGTCCAGGCCAACATCGTAGGCCCGCATCGCATCAGGATCCACGTCTATTTGATATTCTTTAACAAAGCCGCCCACGGAGGCCGCTTCACTTACACCCTTGGCAGAAAGCAGGGCATAGCGGACCTGCCAGTCCTGGATAGTCCGCAGCTCGTCAAGGTCCCAGCCACCTGCCGGGTTGCCGTTTTCGTCTCGGCCCTCAAGCGTGTACCAAAAAATCTGACCCAGGCCCGTCGCGTCAGGCCCCAACGCCGCCTGGACTCCTTCGGGAAGAGTGCCTGCAGGCAGCGAGTTGAGTTTTTCGAGGACCCTGCTTCGCGACCAGTAAAAATCGATATCGCCCTCGAATATAATGTATATCGAGGAGAAGCCAAAAAATGAGTAACTGCGGATAGTCTTGACACCGGGAATGCCCAGAAGTGACACGGTCAGAGGATATGTTATCTGGTCCTCTACGTCCTGGGGCGAACGTCCCATCCATTCGGTAAAAACTATCTGCTGGTTTTCACCGATATCCGGAATGGCGTCCACCGGAACAGGGTCCCTCGGCAGCCCCCAGAGGTCCCAGTCGAATGGGGCCACCATAAGCCCCCATCCGACGAACATTACCACTAAAAGCCCGACAACCAGCTTGTTCTCAAGACAAAACCGTATTACCTTGTCTATTGGTGATTGTTTCTGACCAGGTAGCCCGTTCATAACTTCATCCACTAAACTTGAACCAAAAAACAAAGTGCCTAAAGTGTAGTTGTTGTTTAAGGTTGTCGATGCTCGTATCGATGCTTGTCGTAGAAGCTTGAAGGGACCTCGCCTTGCGGGAACCCAAACTCGCTTTTCTTCGAGCATCCAACGTCGAGCTTCCAGTTCCGATACCAGCTTCGACACCGACAAACAAGCTTCTACAACTGGGCAACTTTAGCTCACTTTAGCTCATTGCTGCACCCACAATGGTATTACTTCGGCGCCATTATGTTTTCTGCCGCCCGGCTTACTGCTTGAACTGGGGCAATTTGGCAATATACTTTTCAGGCTCTTGTTCAAATTTCTCCTTGCAGGGAGAACAACAGAAGTAAACCTTCTTGCCTTTATACTCGGTGAAAATGGCCTTATTGATGGCACCGCCCATAACCGGACAGTCAGTCTGCTCTATTGCAGCAGCAACCGCCTCTGCCGGCTCGTCCACCATAGCCGCATGCTCCTGCCCTTGCATCGTTTCAGCAGGTGTCTCGGTGGGGGCCGGCTCAGACTTCTTGCAGCCATTTAGCATAATAAGCCCGACAAGCAACAGACTTATCAGCATAAACATTGCGTTAATTTTTTTCATTTTGCTGTTCATTTTCTTTACCTTTCAAAATTTGCATAGATTATTGATTCTTAAACGGTGTAGTATTCTTTGTTAATTGCCCCACCCATGACAGGACAAACAGTTTGTTCTTCGACTTTGCTGTCTTGATGTTGCGGTGTGCGTCGTTCTTGATTTTGTCCGTGATGGTGGCCGGACGACGCACCATCGCCTTGCGGATTCATCATACTTGGTTTGGCCTGTATCTGAAGGGCCGAATCAATCTTAAAGTTACCATTAGTAACGACAACCTCTCCTTCGGCGAGCCCCTCCATAACCAAATAGTAATCTTTTGCTCTTGGTCCAAGAACTACCTCTCTACCCTCGAATGTTGGCTTATTCGCATCCGGTATCCGGACATACACAACCGCTCGTTTGCCTGTTATCAAAGGTGCAGTTGCAGGAATTACCAGAGGCGGCTCATTGGGCTCATCGGCTGTTGTGTATAGTGACTCGGTGGTCACCAAATCCATTTCACAGATATCGCATATGCCCTGCTGGTCTTTGACAACGGATGGATGCATCGGACAAATCCATTTGCCCGCCAGCTCCGGTTCCATTACGGCTCCGCCCTGAGTAACTTTTGCCCGCAGCACGCCCCTGACAAACATCCCGGGCTTGAGCTTGCCATCAGGATTATCAACATTGACCCGAACCTTAACCGTCCTGGTCTTCGCATCGAGTACGGGATCGCGGAAGCTTATTTTGCCTTTGAACACCTGCCCCGGAGATGCCTCCGTTGAGAATTCAACCTCCTGACCGTACCGAATCCAGGACAAATCAGATTCATAAGCATCCAGCTTGACCCACAAACGCGAAAGGTCCGCGATTGTGTATATTTTCATCCCTGTTGTTATATACATTCCCTCTGTCGCATGTTTTTCCGTTACCACACCTCCAATAGGTGCATAAATTGTAACATGATCGGTCGGCTGTTCGGTTTTTTCAATCTGCTCAATCTGTTCTTTTGTTAATCCGAGCAATCTTAGTTTTTCTCTGGCAGCTTCTACGGTCGCAAACGTTGACCGCTTTATAAGTTCAGAAGTTTGTGGGCTCAAATTCTTTGATGCCTTTATGGCCTGAAGCAGCTCGGCCTGTGCGCTGATTAGCTCAGGACTGTAAAGATCGACCATATGGTCGCCCTTACTGACCGTGATGCCTGTAAAATCCACGTAAAGCCGGTCGATCCTGCCGGGCACCCAGGCGGTGATATTTTTTACACGGGTCTCATCATAATCGACCTTGCCGACCATGCGGATTTCGGCCTCGACAAATTTACGCTCCACCGTGGAGGTTTGAACCTCCATAAGCTTCAAGGCCTCTTGCGAGAAGGTGATTTGCCTTTCACCAACCACGCTGTCCTCAGTAACTACCGGTATCAAATCCATAAAACAAATCGGACACTTACCGGGTTTGGGCTGACGAATCTGTGGATGCATCGAGCACGTCCACACCCTCGGTGCCTGCGCAGCAGCCTGTCCGCCGGGATGTTCATGCTCCGGGCCGGCGGCGGGGCCCTGCAAAAGTGAGCTAACAAAATAACCCGCAAGAAAGATAGCGAGCCCCAAAACCCCCAAAACGGTGGTTTTGAACCATCGATTCCCCCATAACGATTTGGCTTGTGTCATTTTCATATCAGCCACCTAATAATCTGAAACATGCTAATCATACTATACCTATGGGATATATGTTCAATGGAATACAGCTTTTTAACCCGTTTATCAACATCAATAATTTGTTTTATTTTGTGGGCGTTTTTCATTGAGCCCAATAGAGCAAACAAATTGTCCTTAGCCATATAGGACCAGGACCAATATGCCGTGTGTTAAGCCTAAGATGACAGAAACTATTGCCAGAGACAGGTGTATTTTTTGAAATCTTCGGAGTAGCTTTCTTCGAAATAGACCCGTCAGAAAAGTGGTGAAAACAAAGCAGAGCGTAGCTATTCCCAAAGGTCGAACCAGGGAGAATAATGAAAAGGAGCTTTGGTGATGGTCTTCATGGCCGGTCTGCTCATCCGCCAAAACAACTTCACTTTGGGCCAATACCCAAAAAATTAATGCCAACAAAAGTATAAATATGTATTGCTTCATTTCTGTTACCCTACTTTAAGCAAATCCAATGAAAGGTTGACTTACTTTTCCACAGTTTCCTTGTCAGTTGATGGCAGTTCCGTACCAACAAGCATTTCCAGCTCAGCCAGTTTCTGCTGATTATTGGTAACGGCCCTTTCGTAGTCTAACTCATATTTAAGCAGCATGCGTTGAGCATCTATCAGCGAGAGGAAATCTATCATACCTGCCTTATAGGCGGTTTCAGACGCCTGAACAAGCTCTTCCGCCTTCAAAACTAAAACGTCCCCATAAAGATGCGTCTTTCTTTGGCTGTCTTCGATATCGTACAGCACCTCGAATACTTTTGATAATATTTTGTTCTCGATATCTGTTCTTTGCTCCTGAATTTTCCTGACATTGGCTTTTGCCTGCTGCTCAGCGGCCTTGTAGTTGTCCTGCCAAAGGGGGATATTCATTGAAAACATCAAAATCACAGGGTCATTACCGCTGCCTCTGAGGCCGGGAGAAACCGCTCCACCTGTCTGAATCCAATCCAGGCCGACTCCGATATCGGGATAGAATTTCTTTTTTGCCAGCTTGACCCTGCTTTGTGCCGCCTGAATTTCCCAGCTAAATTCAGCAAGTTCAGGATTCGCTTTTTTTAACGCCTGAACAATATTCTGCCGGTCAAGCCTGACTTCTCTTGGTGGTTCTTTTTTAGGCCAGACCAATTCCGCGTCAATCGGCCGGTTAAGCACCGAATTGAGTTTTGCAACTGTCGGCTCTCTGAGCTGCTCAAGACTTCTTAAAATGTCCTCAAGTGTAGCTAATTCTACCTGGACACGGATTATGTCGGGATGTATTGCCGTAGCGGTTCTGTATTTGGTGCGTGCGACCTCTTCGAAATGCTCCAGCAGCTCGAGATTCTGTTTTGCAATATCAATGGCTGTGGCCAGATATGCGAATTCGTAAAAAGCCTCTTTTACCTGCCGGAAAAGTTTCAACTTGGTTGTTTCGTATCTTTGCTGTGCAGCTTTTGCTTTTGCCGCGGCTATGTCGGTTCTTGCTTCTATTTTGCCAAACCAGGGGAACACCTGCATTATGCCGAGCTTTTGTCTCTGCGGCCCGACCCGTGTCTCGACCTCCTCTATGAAATAACTGTATGTAAATTTCGGGTCATCTAATGCTTTGGCCTGTGGAATCTGCTCTAACGCCGCCTTCCATTCCTCGAACTTTGCTTTAAGCTCTGCATTATTGAGTGAGGCGTAACGCAGATAATCCGCAAGTGTTTGCAAATCATTTGAATCGCCTGGCTGCTGCGAAGCTTCCGCACACTGCATAAAAACAAGTACGATTACTCCCGCAGCTAAGACAGCTTGTTTGTTCATATCAGCCCCCTAAAACTATTCCATATTAATATCATTATTACTGCACAGCCGGAATAAAAATACAAAAAAGACAAATCCAAAGTTTATTTCTAAGACAATATTTTATGCCCTGCGGGTCTGATGTATCAATTTTAGAATTTCATCTAACTTTTGCTGTCTTTCCTTTTTAGAGCTTCCTTTTACAGCCTCAGTTACGCAGTGTTTAAAGTGCTTTTCCAGAATTTTTTCTTCTACACGGCCAAGGGCCCCCTTGATAGCGTATATCTGGTTCAGAATGTCGATGCAGTATTTGCGGTCTTCGATCATCCTCTGAACGCCGCGAACTTGCCCTTCAATTCGCCTTAAGGCAACCAGATTGTCTTCATGACTCGGATTTTTCTTCATTTCTTGTCCCTTTTGTCCATCACCAATTGAGCTTGGATAAAAGCCTGATTGGCGCTGGCCTATTATACCCCCCAGGGGTATATCTTGTTC
>CAZLIO010000255.1:0-1669 GCA_964559025.1 uncultured Pirellulales bacterium
TGCCTTTCTTATTTCGCCTTACTATTGATTATATGTTTTCCACATAAAATCCTATGTCTGGCAGATTTGCTGTATAACGTGGATAGGATATTACACTATAAAATAAGGATTTCCAAGAAAACAATGATGTTTTTGGCCTAAAAATGACTCAGGCTCTGGTTTTGCCGCCTGAGACGTTAATGACAGTACCGTGAATATAACCGGCTCGTTCGGAGGCCAGAAAGCAGACCGTGCTGGCAACTTCGCTGAGCTTGCCAATTCTTCCCAAAGGTATGGCAGCTTCTTTGTAGCGTCGGTGCAGCTCTTCGACGGTGATTCCGCGGGTGTAGGCCAGGGCGCGTTCGTACTCGTCGGAGCGCAGAGCGGTCGCTTCGAGGATTCCCGGTGCAATGCCGACAACACGGACATTTTGTGTGCCTAATTCTTTTGCCCAGGACCGAGTAAGATTATAGACGGCCGCTTTCGTGGCGGCATAGACGCTTTGGCCTTGCGAGCCTTCCATTCCGGATTCGGAGGCCATATTGATTATGACACCCCCCTTACCCGACTGAATCATAACCCGCGCAGCGGCCTGAGCACATAAAAAAATTCCTTTTTGGTTTACCAAAACGACTTTGTCCCAAATCTCTTCCGTCAGCTCCTCTTTGCCGGCGGGGTCAACGAGCAGTCTTGGGATATTTATCCCGGCGTTGTTGACCAATATATCAATGCTGCCAAAGGCATCGAGAGCCGTCTTTATCATGGCATCAACACTTGATTTGCTGGTTACATCCGTCGTCGTAACAATATAATTGCCGTCGAATTTCTCTTTCAACTCTGCAACTACCTTCTGAGCGCCCTGCTCGTCTATATCGGCCACAATGACATTTGCTCCAACTTCGGCTAATCCTTCGCAGACGGCCTTGCCGAGGCCGCAGGCCCCTCCTGTAACGATTGCGACTTTTCCTTCCAAATTAAGCCAACTCATTGAATTCAATCTCCAAAAAAACTTGGTTAATTAGTTAATTGGTTAATTGGTGAGTGGTAAGTGGTTATCAGAGTATCAGGTGACCAGGTAGTGGGTATCAGGTTACCAGGGTATCAGAGTAAATTTGTCTTTTCCTGATTCCCTGATTTTCTGATTCCCTGCAATCTGATATCCTAATAACCTGATAATCTACTCACCACTTACCTACAAACTAATCATAGCTTTTATTACGCCATCGTGATAGCCGGCAACCAGGTCGAATGCTTTCTTCGTCTCCTCAAGCCCAAAGCGATGGGTTATCATAAAATCAGCATTAACTTTGCCTGAAGCTATTAAATCAATAGCAGTCTGCGTGCATTTGTTCTGTCTTCTGATATTTGTTACGGTAATTTCTTTTCTGCGTAACCTGTCAATATCGAAAGATACTCTATCTGTGCGAGGGCTTCCTATAAGCACAAGTCTTCCACCCGGCTTGAGCATCTCAAGGGCCTGGTCGATTGTTTCCTGCTGGCCGGCACATTCGAAAACAACATCCATTCCGGCAGGTTGTCGCCGAAGAATTTCTTTAACTATGTCCTGCTTATTCGGATTGCCGACCCAGGCTGCACCGCCTTTTTTTGCGCCCTCTATGCGCCCATCGATTTTTTCGGTCATATAACAGGCACATGCATTTTCAGCGCGGGCGTTTAGCAGACAGCTTAG